>JBDOOJ010000092.1:0-25113 GCA_039830885.1 Cycloclasticus sp. | reverse complement strand
TTTGTTTCAATACATCGAAGGGTTCTATAATCGTAAACGCAGGCATTCAACACTGGGATATGTTTCTCCATCTCAGTTTGAAGAACAGGCTGCATAATCCGTGTCCGTTATACGGGGTACAGGTCAAGTGGAAAAAATCATGAATAGTCAATTAGAAAACATATCAAAGGCATGGCCTACTGTAAAAGCCATATTTTCAGTACCACATTCTGAAAAAGATTATCGAGCTTTAGTAAAAACACTGGATAATCTTATTGACGAAGTTGGTAATAAACAAAATCATAAATTAGCACCTGTAATGGAAACAATTGGTAATTTAATAGAACATTACGAAACCCATGAATATAAAATAAATGAGTCATCTCCTATTGAGGCTCTAAAATACCTCATGCAAGAGCATGGTTTGAAACAATCAGATTTAAAAGAAATTGGAAGCCAAGGCGTTGTCTCTGAAATATTGACAGGAAAAAGAACATTAAATATTGAGCAAGTAAAAAAGATTAGTAATAAATTTCATGTATCGCCGCTAGTTTTTATTTAAATTTAGAGTAGTAGAAAAAATACATAACAAATAGCTGCACCGGACAATTCAAAGCGGATGGCATCAGCTCAATTCGAGTTTGGTGGGTATATAATGAACTGCGAATTGGGGGTGGCCCTGCTCCAGCCCCAGATAAGTAAAGACCGATCAAGAAAGCTCCAAAATAGCCCCACCAATACCCTGAACATATCATAAAGCTTGTTGTCGCTTTGATTAGTGTTCTCAAAATTTAAATAATCTGTAATGGTATAATTACGTTCACTTACAAAACTTTTGACACCCATTTTTTTGAATAGCAACTCTCTATTTAACCCTCTTCAATACCCTGTTTTTAAGGCCATGTGGATTGCCATGACAATTTCTAATATTGGCACATGGATGAATGAGGTGGGCGTGACATGGCTAATGGCGACGATGCCGACCTCGGATTTAACCATCGCGTTAATTCAAACGGCCATTACACTGCCGTTTTTGTTATTGGCCTACCCGTCTGGCACGCTGGCCGATTTAGTCAACCGCCGCTGGATGCTGCTAATTCTTCATATCGTTATGTTTTTATTCGCCATTGGCTTAGCGATATTTGCTTTTTACGACGCGCTGACGCCTACGTTATTGTTGCTATTTACCTTTTTACTCGGCATTGGCAATGCGATGATGCGCCCTGCTTGGTCGGCAAGCGTGCCCAGTTTTGCGCCGCCTGATCAGCTCTCTAATTCGGTCACACTCAACACACTAAGCACCAACATTACCCGCGCGATTGGCCCGGCGATTGGTGGCTTTATTATTTATCTGTCCGGCCCTACGGCTATTTTTAGTCTAAACGCGTTGTCTTTTGTGGTGCTAATTTGGGTGATTTATAGTTGGAAACCGCGTGATTCTAAAACCCCCTCAGCATTACCCGTTGAGCGCTTTTTTGGCGCGTTTAAGTCTGGTCTTCGTTACGTTCGCAACACCCAAGCCTTACGACACGTTTTGATGCGCAGCTTTATGTTCTTCTTTTTTGCCAGCGCCGCGTGGGCCTTATTGCCCATTATTGTTATCCGTGAAATGGACATGGGCTCGCAAAGTTACGGTATCGCAATGGCAGTTGTTGGCATCGGTACTATTTTTGGTGCTTTTTTATTACCCAAATGCCACCGCGTGATGGAGCGTAATCAAATTATCTCTCTGGCAACAATTATCTTGGCCGTCGCCTTATTACTGCTTGCCACTGCACCGTCCATTTATACCTTGGCTATAACCTTGGTTGCATTAGGTAACGCCTGGATATTCAGTTTCACCTCGTTAATATTGGCAGCGCAAATGGTCGTGCCCAATTGGGTGCGCGCGCGTACGTTATCCTTGGTTATGCTGGTCTTTGGTGGCAGCATGGGCATCGGCAGCTTAGTTTGGGGCTTGCTCTCCGATACTTACAGCAGCCATATCTCGTTAGGCATTGCAGCCAGTGGCTTGTTGATAACATTATTGTTTAGTCGACGGTTTGCCATCGCAAATGATTCTGTCGATATCAGCACCTCAACTCAGTGGCCGATGACGATTCCTGAAAACTCGATTGAGGCGGATAAAGGGCCGGTGATGGTGACGATTAAATATCACATCAACAATGAAAATACCGATGCGTTTATCGCGCTGATGGACCAAATGCGGTTGATTCGTAAAAGAAATGGCGCGTATTTTTGGCAGCTTTTCCACGATGCAAACCAACATCATGTTTTTTCAGAAATGTACATGTCGGAATCTTGGCTGGAAGTGCTACGGCAGCGACAGCGCACAACCGCTACAGAACTTGCCATACGTGAACAAGTTATGGCCTTGCACAGCGATGAAAAACCGCCCGTCATTTCCATTCAAATAGCCGGCAAGGGTTAACAGCAACATGACTAACTTGATACCCATGGTGTTAATTCTATCGGTTGGCGCGCTTTGGCAACACGTTGAACCGGGCGGCGTTAGCACTCAGCAACTACGTAAAACACTTAGCGCCTTAGTGATTAACCTAATGGCACCCGCGTTGATTTTATACATCATGCTCACCTCACCATTAAAAGAGGAGCTATACCAAGTACCATTAACCGGCCTTATCACCATCAGTATCAGCTTGGCGCTGAGCCTGATTTTATTTTCCTTGATGATCCGTAGCGGACACCTCAACCGCGCCCAAGCCGGCGCGCTGATTTTAGCCGCCAGTTTCGGCAATGGCATGGGCATTGCCGTACCAACGGTTGAAGCACTGTATGGCGAACAAATGACCAGCATTCCGCTCATCTACGACCTGCTCGCTACCGTGCCGTTTGTTTGGATTATTGCGGTCCTCGTCGCCGCGCATTTTGGCACGCGCGTCGCCGGCGGGCACTTAGGGCGCGAGTTATTACTCATGCCGCCTGTTTGGGCAATCGTTATCGCATTGGCATTACGCTATTTCCAATACATGCCGCACGACACCGTCATCCAAGCATTAAAAATGATGGGCTTAACCGCAATTCCACTGCTGTTGATTATGGTGGGTGTTAATTTCAGAATCAGTAGCGCACCTTATGTATTACTGGCGGTGCCCGCGCTTATTATCAAATTACTGGTAAGTCCCGTCATTGCCATGACCAGTTCTTCACCCATTGGGCTTGAAGGAGATGCACAAATTATCACCGCACTAACAGCGGCCTCACCGGCGGTTATTGTTGGTATCGCGCTGGCCGAGCGTTTTAAATTAGATTCTGCGCTTTTTTGTACCACACTGACCCTCGGAACGATTGGCTATATTCTGCTTGCGCCTAATCTACCAGCGTTATTGTCCGTGTTTTTATGAGCCAGCCAGCCACCACACAGTGGACCGGCATCTGGGTAAGCTTTTTAACAGGCGTTGTCGCGGCCATTGCCGTCACCAAAGCCAGCCCTGCTTTATTAACCATGAAACAAGAACTGGCATTAAGCATTGTGCAGATTGGCTGGATTATGTCCTCGGTTGCCATTGCCACTGTACTACTCGGGGTGTTTGCCGGCTCTTTATCTCGCCAAATTGGCCCTAAAAAAGTACTGCAATTGGCGCTTACGTTAATTTTTCTCGCCTCATCTTTTGGCTTACTCATTGAATCACCGAGTCAATTACTCGCCAGCCGAATCATTGAAGGCGTTGGCATCATTTTTATTTCCGTTGCCGCGCCCACGCTTATTTCTCATCTATCTAAACCCAGCGATATGGGCCTATCGATGGGTGTTTGGGCGCTATGGATGCCGGTTGGTAGCGTGTTAGTTTTCTTGCTCTCTCCACTCATTCTGCAACACTTTGGCTGGCAGTGGCTGTGGGCATCATCGGCCGTCGTCACTTTACCACTGATGTTATTTCTCAGACTAATTCCCAATTTAACGCCCCAACAAACAACACAAAGCAGCCCAACACGGTTATTAAAAGGCGGCGCCGTTGTTCTGGCGTTAATTTTTATCTGCTTTACCGGTATCTTTTTTAGCTTTATCACCTTCTTACCGGCCTATTTGGTCAGCACATACCAATTGAGTAACAATCAAGCATTGTTGATAACCACCCTGTTACCGGTGTTTATTATTCCCGGAAATTTAATCAGCGGGTATCTTATTCATAAAGGCCTCAGCCCCGCCCAGATGATGGCGTACCCGGCTGCCGTCGTGGCGCTCATTATTAGCGGCTTATTTCAGCTCGATTACGCCGTTTGGCTCGGTTTTATTTTGTTAGCCTGCTTTGGCTTTTTCTTGGGCATGATACCCACGGCTATTTTTGCCCAAGTACCCCGCATGGCTGCAAAACCGATTGATATTGGGCGCGTGATGGGGATAGTTATTACCGGCCAAGGTGTCGGGATTTTACTCTCGCCACCGCTTGCTGGTTATTTAATCGGCGAACAACAGCTGTGGCTCAACGTGTACCCCTTGCTGATGACCTTTGCTGTGTTCATTATCTTATTGATAAAACCATTACTGACACAACAAGCGCGCGTTACTGCACACTAAATCAGTTGCCAGACGGTGCTCTGTTGGCTAACGTCGCATGACAAACAACGGCCCTATAAGCTATGTTCTGTGCGAAATGGTAGACCCTAGCCATGCGCTTAATTCCGCAGAGGAATTAAACGACGTATCTTTTGATTTATGAATGTGCTCAATGACTTCACACGACGCATCCACCATTCTGCGCTGCTTATTTCGGCTCGTAGACTTTAAACACGCCAATACGTCTTCTTCTGTCAGCCCCATTTTTTGCATTAACATGCCAACGGCAACACCTGTCAGTCGGTTGTTTCTTATCTTTTCGTCAATGTCTTGGCCGCGGCGAGAAAAGTGCTCGCGTTCTTTATGCCACAACAAGCCGAGTCGAATATTGACACAAATATCTGCAACCGATGGATAGCCATTAATAAAACCAACGGAGTTATCAAGCGCTGACGATGGGGCGGGTGAATTATCGAGAAAGTTTACGCCAGACACCAAATATGGCTTATCTATTGATTCCAATAGCGCTTTAGATGCGTCTAATTTTTGCAACATCAACAATGTAAAGGTCTGGCTTGATAGCCTCCGACATTGACGCCTTAAAGTCGTTATAAAAGGACAGTTGATAACCAAGCGTCAATAACTCTTCCTGTGAGTCTTGAAATACGGTTGCGTCAACATCGTACACACAAACCCGTACCAAATTTTCCTTTATTCCCACACATTCCCGATACATTCTTAAATCTTTATTATTGGTAGAAGCAAGGCGGGGGCGCACGTAGAAGCAATATTACGTGATTGCTTTAGAATTACAATCGATTGCTAGATCAAATACTGTCGCTCCTTTAATAGCGTGCGTTTAACGCGTTTTTTGCAGGCGCATTGCGACTCGACACGTCTGTTATTTTACAAGCGACTCTAATGGCTCAGGCTTGGCAATGTAATAACCCTGGGCATAATCAACGCCAATTTCTTTAAGCAATTGAAGAATCTCGGCGTCCTCAACAAACTCCGCCACCGTTTGCATACCCATCACGTGGCCAATGTCGTTAATAGAACGGGTCATCGCTAAATCTATCGGGTCTTTAGCAATATCGCGCACAAACGTGCCGTCAATTTTCAGCTTATTAACGGGCAACTGTTTAAGGTATGAGAACGACGACATGCCTGTTCCAAAATCATCAAGGGCAAAAATGCAGCCCTGTTGTTGCAACTTCGTCATAAATTTTTTGGCAACCTCTAAGTTTTCAATCACTGAGGTTTCTGTGATTTCAAAACAAATTTTTTCGAACGGAATACTGTATGTATCAAAGCAGTCGCTAACGAATTTAGGCAATGCCGCCTCGCTCAACGACGGCCCTGACAAATTAATAGAGCACTGATGCGTGGCCGCCAACACATCGGGGTGGTCCGCTAACCAGCGAAACGTTTTTTTAATCACGTAGCGGTCAAGTTTACTGATGATATTATAACGTTCAGCAGTCGGCAAAAAAGCACTGGGGGGAACAAGTTCGCCTTTCTCATCCAGCATGCGAATCAACACCTCATACGACATTTTTTCTTCATGTAACGGATTAGTAGGCGCAATGGCTTGTTGGTACAACACAAAACGATCATCTTCAATCGCCTGATTAATCTTATTCACCCACGCCATTTCGTCGCGCGACTCACCAGTGCGGTCATTATCGCCGAGTAAATTTACTTCGTGTATGCGGTTTCGGCCCAGCTCTTTAGCTTTGTAACAAGCCTTCTCTGCAATATGCAACGGGTCATTAAGTACGCCGTCCACAACCGAAAAATACACCACGCCCATGCTCGCACCAACATCAAAGCTTTTTTCGTCCCATAAAAACCGAAACCCTTGGATGGTTTGCAATAACGTTTCAGAAATTCTAATGCTAACGCGCTGCGGGCAATACTCCAGCAACACGGCAAATTCATCCCCGCCAATCCTTGCTAAGGTGTCACGGCCGCGCACCTGCGGTGAAATTAGCGAAGACAATTGCTTTAATAATTCATCGCCTGCATGGTGGCCACACGTATCGTTAACCACCTTAAATTGGTCTAAATCAATATAAATAAGCGCGTGTGTGGCTTGTTGATTACTGCTTGAATTGAGCACCCCTTGTAACCGCCGATCAAATTCCACGCGATTCAGCAAGCCCGTTAAATCATCGTGTGTGGCTTGATATTTTAGCTGTAACTTTAAATTATGCGCATCGCTAATATCATGGAAAGTAACCACCAAACCCAACACATCACCTTGCTCACTTTTAATCGCTGCATCGTCCCATTCAATGGCAATCTCAGTATCATCCGCTCGTTGTAAAATCGGCTGACCGCTTAGCTCAATATCGTCCTCTTTCTGTTCCGCCATCGCCGCTGATAACGACAACACAATCGGCAAGCGCGTTTGCTCATCTAGCAGCTTAAATACCGACTTCAACGATTGGCCAACCGCTTTTTCCGCCGGCATCACTAACAGTTTTTCCGCAGACGGGTTGATGTAGGTAATAACCCCATGCGGATCAGTGGAAATTACCCCTTCGTGTAATGACTCGAGCGTGACTCGCGTGTGGGCACGTTCCGCTTCGATGCTATTTTCTTCAGAATTGCTCATTTACTTGTTTTTTGGTCCTGCGTTTGCCAAATGAAAGTCTATTAACCTGTGCTGTTTGCCGCCGGCTCGTGCAAAGGTCTCATTATATCTAAAACCACATCAAAGTCGTGCTGTTAACCGTACATAAATTGGCATTAAAAATCGCCGCATAACCAGCAGAAATATTATTTTAGGCTACACTCAAAAGCAACCGTTGCATTTAAAGAATAATAACTCACTGACACAAATATTTTATGTGTGTAAAGACAAACAAAAACCCATCTAACAGTGACACTTTATTTAAATTGAAACTCTTGACAAACTGATATGTTAGAAACAACGCCTTTAAATACAAGCAAGGATGCTTTTGAACATCGGACTGATAAAGAAAATATTTCTTCGCTAGAGCTTAAGGGCAGTGTTTTAGTCTATTTCTGTGAGGGCATAATTTGTTAACGTCAGGCACAGGTGCGTTCGAGCAATTGTTCGAAAGAACGAGCATCCCATCATTACTGTTTAAAGGTGAAACGTTCGTTGCATGCAATGAGGCTGCGGTAAGGTTATTGGGCTACGCAAGCAGCGCAGAAATCACTAGCAAGCACCCAAGTGAAATATCTCCATCGGCACAACCAGATGGAAGAGATTCGGCTGAAAAATCAATGGATATGGTTGCGATAGCCCTTCAAGATGGCGAGCACAAGTTTGATTGGGCGCATTTAAAAAAAGACGGTTCAACCATAATGGTTGAGGTGACATTAACCCCCTTAGAAATACATGATGAAGCCTATCTGCATATTGTTTGGCGCGACTTAACCGGGCAGGTCAGCCAGTTCGAATCTCAATCGTTATTGCAATTGATTGAGCATATGGGCGACCCTCACTTTATTTATAACAATAGCGTATACACAGATTGTAATCAGGCGGCGGTTGATATATTGGGTTATCCCGACAAAACATCGTTATTACATGTAGGGCGCGAAGCATTCTACCCACCGCTGCAGCCCGATGGAAGAGACTCTTTTACAACGTCAATTAAAATGAGTGAATTGGCTCGTGAAAAAGGCACAATATCTTTTGATTGGACGTATTTAAAATACGACGGCACACCGATTCAAACAGCCGTGATGATGACCCATTCTATAATTGAAGGGGAAGAGGTTATGCACGTTGTCTTGCGTGACCTCACTGAGCGTTTAGAAACGCAGTCTGATTCGATTAAACAGCTACTTAACAAGTTAGGTGAGGCCACGTTATTGATTAAAGGTCATCAATACATAGATTGCAACCAAGCAGCGGCTGATTTATTGGGGTACCCAGATATAGCGTCGTTGCTTAATATTCACCCGATTAAAATCTCTCCGGTCACTCAGCCTGATGGACGTGACTCAGTTGAAAAAGCGAATGAGATTATGGATGCTGCTGTAACAGAGGGTTCCATGTATTTCGAATGGACGCATTTAAAATATGACGGTACCCCTATTGTTGTTGAGGTAATGGTCACGCCCGTTAGCATTAATAACGAGGCTTTGGTTCATGTTATTTGGCGAGATTTAACTGAACGCATAGAAGAACAAGAAGCATTAAAGCGCTCGGAGAAAAAATTACAAACCATGTACGACTCACACATGGAAGCTTGGATGCTAATGGATGAGAGCGGCTTTTTAGACTGCAATCAAGTGTGTGTCGAATTGTATGGCGCAGACTCTAAAGAACATTTTTGCACCTTGCACCCCAAAGATCTTTCCCCCGAAAAGCAACCCAATGGCGATGATTCTTTTGAAAGAGCTAACGAATTAATTCGCCAGGCCTTCATAGAAGGCAGTAGCCGTTTTGAATGGCAACATAAACGTTTTGATACAAACAAAACATTTTTTACCGAGGTATTACTCAGCCGCGTTGACATTGAAGGAAAAACGTTAATTCAAGCTAATATTCGTAACATTGATGATAGGAAAATAGCAGAAGAAGCATTACAAACGTCCGAGAAAAACCTACGCATGTTGTTTGAAAGCAGTCCAGATGCCTTATTCATACAAGATGGGAACAGTTTTATTAACTGTAATCAAGCAGCCGTAGACCTATTTGAATGCGAAAGTATTGACAAATTACGGATGTTATCGCCTGAAGCATTATCCCCGCCAACACAACCCAACGGTATTGATTCAAAAGAGCTAATCCAAAAATACTCAGCATTAGCGTTTGAAAAAGGTACGCAACAGTTTGACTGGACCATGAAACAGCTTTCTTCAGGCAACCTGGTAGAACTTGAAATAATACTTAATCCGGTAGAAATTGACGGCAAAACCGTTTTACAGTCGACAGCTCGAGACATTTCCGAACGAAAACGCATGGAAGCCGAAGTTGAAAAGCTTGCATACGAAGATGACTTAACCCATTTAACGAATAGACGTAATTTATTAAACCGACTAGCTCACGTTCTCTCAACCTATAAGCGCACGCATTACAAAGGCGCGTTATTGTTCATAGACTTGGATCACTTTAAAGTAATCAATGACACGATGGGGCATAACGTTGGTGATTTGCTGTTAAAAGAAGTTGCCAAGCGATTGTTAGCCAGTGTTAGAGACGACGATACCGTCGCCCGTTTTGGTGGCGATGAATTTGTTATTATGCTTGAAGCCCTCCACCTCGATGACTCTCAGGCGGCTATAAAAGCGGAAGTTGCCTGCGAAAAAATACTCTCGGCCTTGAATACAACGTATCAGGTGGGTGATCGCGATATTCCCATCACAGCCAGTATTGGTGTCACCATGTTTGATGAGCACAGTGTCGACAAAGACTTGCTGCAACAGTCTGATATTGCGATGTACCAAGCGAAAGAATCCGGACGCAATGCCATTCGCTTCTTCGACCCTAAAATGCAATTAGAAGTGGACAATAGAGCGGCCATTGAGCAAATGATTAAAGACGCACTGTCTAATAACTTGTTTGAACTGCATTATCAATTACAAGTAGATGCGCAAGAAAACCCATTGGGTGTTGAAGCGTTGATACGTTTAAATCACCCTGAGAAAGGCTTTGTTTCACCCATGGAATACATTCCTGTGGCAGAAGAAACCGGTTTAATTATCCATATCGGCAAATGGGTACTCGAGACGGCTTGCGTACAATTACAAAAATGGCAGCGCCATGAGTCCACCGCTAACTTAACTATCGCGGTTAATGTCAGCTCTATGGAATTCAAAGAAACCTCTTTTGTATCTAACGTGCTTGATGCCATTAGAAACAATGAATGCGACCCCACACGCCTAAAGCTAGAGCTCACTGAACCATGTTAGTCGATGACATAGACCAGATTATTGTCAAAATGGATCAATTAAAAGCCATTGGCGTGCAGTTCTCGCTGGATGATTTTGGTACTGGTTATTCATCACTACAATACCTAAAAACCTTGCCAATTGACCAACTAAAAGTCGATCAGTCATTTGTTCGTGATTTAGAACACGACCCGCAAGACCGGTCTATTGTTAAAACCATCATCTCAATGGCGCAAGGCTTAGAACTAGATGTAATCGCTGAAGGGGTGGAGACAAAAGAGCAACAACACATGCTAATGGAATTTGGCTGCCCACATTTTCAAGGCTACCTGTTTGCTAAGCCATTACCGATTGATGAGCTCGAGGCATTAATTAAGGTATAAAATACCGCCAGTTTGTTCTCTGTTGGCTTTTATACGCTTAGATGGCCGCCACTTTCCTAGCGAGCAACCCAAAGCATTGATAAAGAATAAAGGCTGCCTAAGGTGCTTTTAACGAACACAAAAAAGCCCCGACACCAACATGCTGAGGCTTAATTTAAATGGTGGGCCTGCACGGACTTGAACCGCGGACAAAGGGATTATGAGTCCCCTGCTCTAACCAACTGAGCTACAGGCCCTAAGTTTTTTAGTCTGACGTATCAATGAAACTACGTAAATGCTCGGTACGTGATGGGTGACGCAGTTTACGTAAGGCTTTGGCTTCAATTTGGCGTATCCTCTCGCGGGTTACATCAAACTGCTTGCCCACTTCTTCTAGCGTGTGATCTGTGTTCATATTGATGCCAAAACGCATTCTAATTACTTTGGCTTCTCTAGCTGTTAAGCCAGCGAGCACTTCTTGCGTTGACTCTCTTAAGCTTTCAATCGTAGCTGAGTCCACTGGCGACACGGCATTAGCGTCTTCAATAAAGTCACCCAAGCTTGAGTCTTCATCATCACCAATCGGCGTGCCCATAGAAATAGGCTCTTTGGCAATTTTAAGCACTTTACGTACTTTTTCTTCTGGCATTTCCATTTCTATCGCCAATTCTTCTGGCGTTGCTTCGCGGCCTTTTTCTTGAAGAATTTGACGTGAAATACGGTTCAATTTGTTAATCGTCTCAATCATATGAACCGGTATACGAATAGTTCTTGCTTGGTCGGCAATTGAACGGGTAATGGCTTGGCGAATCCACCACGTTGCGTAAGTTGAAAACTTGTACCCGCGACGGTATTCAAATTTATCAACGGCTTTCATTAAACCAATATTACCTTCTTGAATAAGGTCTAAAAACTGCAAACCACGGTTAGTGTATTTCTTAGCGATTGAAATAACCAGACGTAAGTTTGCTTCCACCATTTCACGTTTAGCACGGCGCATTTTTGCCTCGCTAATAGACAAACGGCGGTTAATGTCTTTGATTTCGCTGGTTGCAAGCTCGCTTTCTTCTTCTATTATTGACAGCCTTTTAGCGGCCTTTTTAATTTCGTGAAGGTTTTCTTTAATAACGCCAACGTAAGGTTCGTCGGTTTTTAAGTGCGCATCCAACCAAGATAAGTCGCTTTCATTTTTCACAAAACCTGCAATAAACAATTTACGCGGCATTTTTGCTTGTTTAACGCAAACATCAATCATGGTTTTTTCTTGCGCACGCACCAATTCAATGCATTGACGCATCACGGCGGTTAGCTTCAAGAAAAAACGCGGTGTGAATTTGAGCGCCATAAATAATAAGGCTAATTCATCGAACGCTTTCTGAGTTTTATCCGATAAATAACCTTCTTTTCGAATTATTTTTATGCACGCTTTATGTTTTTTAACAATTTCGTCCACACGAACTTTCATATCCGCCACAGTTTTGGGTGGAATGATGGGCGCGTTTTCATCTTTAGGTGGCGCAGGTTGCGTGTAGTCGTAATCGTCTTCTAGATCAACAAAATCGGGTAGGTAATCAGATAAGCGAAGATCTTCTTTTTTAATTTGATCAAACACGTCAAAAAAGGTTGCAACCACAGCGGGGTAACGAACGATTGCCGTCAACATTTCGTTTTGGCCTTCTTCGATACGCTTGGCGATATCTAACTCGCCTTGGCGGGTTAACAGCCCGACGGTGCCCATCTCGCGCATATACATACGCACGGGGTCAGTCGTTCTACCCAGTTCTTTATCCACGGTTGCTAAGGCAACTGCTGCCACTTCAGCGGCAGCGGCTTCATCGACGTTTTGCGATATTGTGCCATCAGACACGGTGTCTGATTCCGGGGCTACTTCATGCACACCAATGCCCATATCTGAAATCATCGTGATGATTTCTTCAATGCGTTCTGGCTCTACATCTTGAGGTAAATGATCGTTAACCTCGGCATATGTTAAGTAACCTTGCTCATGCCCTTTGGTAATTAAGGCTTTGATTTTAGAGGCTTGTTCTTGCTGCTGTTCTTTTTCCATTACGTTCCTGTGAACTTACTGCGTATTTTCGTCGACTGAACAGACTATTTTAGCAGAGTTTCTTAATTTATCTACGCATCATCTTTTATTTAATCAATTCTAGCAGTTCATTTCTTTCTTGCTCGCTCAAATCGGTTGATTTTTCTAACAATTCTTCCAAACGGCTTTTCTTTGCTTGCTCTTTTAGACGTTCAATCGCACCTAAAAATTCTTGTTCTGACGATTCACCCTCAATGAGTTTTTCTTCTGCGAACAAGGCATTAATCGTTCTTTCGTTATCGCTGCCGCGAAACCGCTCTATCAACATCGCCGGTGACAAGTCCGCACATTCGTTTGCCATCGATAACACTTGTCGTAACACTGGCATGCCCGGGACATTCAGCGTTAGCCAAGTTTCGTCCAACTCTATTGTATTTGCCAGTGACGGCTCATGAAGAATGGTGGTAATGACGTGACGAATAAGTGAAGGGCTTTTTTTGGCATTGCCTCGCGCTTGTTGACGCGAGCCAAACCGCGTTTTTGAGCCACCGCCAGACGCTTGTCGTCCGCTTTTAGTGAGCACCGCCAATTGCTTTTTCATCAGTTCCGCAAAAGCACCCATCGGCAAACCGTCTAATAATGGTTTTGCTTGCTCTAAAAAACTAGCCCGCCCTTCTATGCTGTCGAGCGGGCATTGCTCGGCCAAATAATCAAAGAAATAACTGGATAACGGCACAGCATCGGCAATGAGTTGTTGAAAATACTCTACGCCTTTTTCTCTAATTAAACTGTCTGGATCGTGCCCTTTCTCAAGCATCAGAATCTTTATTTGGCGACCACTGCGCAACGCTGGCAAGGCATTAGTGACCGCGCGCCACGCCGCTTTTTGCCCCGCCGAGTCGCCGTCCATGCAGATCACTAATTCAGACACCGAACGAAATAACAAATCAATGTGCTCACGGGTTATCGCCGTCCCCAATGCGGCAACGGTATTACAAATGCCTTGCTGATATAGGGAAATCACATCGAGGTAACCTTCCACCAGCACAATCCGTTGAATTTTGCTGGATGATTTAAGCGCTTCGAATAAGCCATACAGCTCACGCCCTTTGTGATACAACGGCGTTTCTGGCGAATTTAAATACTTTGGCTCACCACCGTCAAATACACGCCCGCCAAAACCAATTGTTTGACCGCGTTTATTACGAATAGGGAAAATAATGCGTTCTCGAAAGCGGTCATAGGTTCTGTTGTTTTCATTGGTAACAACCAGGCCCAATTCGCGTAGAGTTTCTAACGCCGGCTCATTTTTCCCCAATGCAGACAATAAATTATCCCAGCCTGGAGGCGCAAAACCCAGTTGAAATGTTTTAGCAACTTCGCCCGTAAGACCTCTATTTTTAAGGTAGTCCGTCGCACTATTCGCGCTAGCATGCTGTTTGAGTTGCTGCTGATAAAACTCACTGGCCTGTTGATTCAGTTCGAGCAACGGCGTTACGTCGCGCTTAGGTTTATCCGGTTCAAAGCCTTGCTCACGAATAACATCGACACCCGCACGACTGGCCAACTCTTCAATCGCTTCAACAAAGTCTAGGTGGCTGTAGTCCATTAAAAAGCCAATCGCTGAACCGCTCACGCCACAACCAAAACAATGGTAAAACTGCTTATCTTGGCTAACCGTAAAACTGGGGGTTTTTTCGTTATGAAACGGACAGCACGCAGAATAGTTTGCGCCTTTTTTCTTTAGCGGTAGCAAGCTATCAATCACATCAACCACGTCTGTGCGGGCCAATAAGTCATCAATGAAATGTTGTGGAATTCGACCTGCCATTATTTAAAGCGCCTGCGTGTTCTGTACGGTTTAATTTAAAACCATAGAATACATTAACCGAGGGATTGCGTGTTTGAAATAAAAGCGCATGACCACGCCTTCGTATCGTTCAAGGGGCTATTAGGCCAGTTTCGCTTTGATTTTTTGACTTGCTGCGCCTACATCGGCACGGCCTTGTAGTTGAGGCCGCAAAATACCCATCACCTTGCCCATGTCCTTCATGCCTTGCGCGCCTGTTTCAGCAACCGCGCTTTCAATCAGCTGATCAATTTCAGACTCTGTTAACTGCTGAGGTAAATATTCTTGAATAATGAGCGTTTCAGCTTGCTCAATGGCAGATAAATCATCACGGTTTGCCTTATCAAAGGCTTCAATGGAATCGCGACGTTGCTTAACCATTTTGTCTAACAACTGGAGAACTTGCGCATCATCCAGCTCAATTCGTTCGTCTATTTCGCGCTGCTTGATGGCAGCAAGCATCAAACGAATAACGCCTAGCCTTACTTTTTCTTTCGCTTTCATCGCTAATTTCATATCCTCTCGGATACGAAGCGACAACGCGTTGGCTGGCTTGCTCATTAATTTAGCGACTAAAAGTTAAGTGTCAGCTACGTACGGCCACGGCGAAGATTATTCAGCGCGCGACGTGTGCGAGACAGACCTTTCAAATGACGTTTAACGGCAGCAGCAGCTTTACGCTTACGTTCTGCAGTTGGTTTTTCATAAAACTCACGTTTACGTGATTCGGCCAAAACACCGGCTCTTTCACATGTGCGTTTAAAACGGCGTAGTGCGAAATCAAATGGTTCGTTGTCTTTAACGCGTACTGAAGGCATGTATCTCTCTCTCTTGTTTTTAACATTGAAAATGGACTCGGGAGTATACATGCTGCCCCCACCTATGCCAACGTTTATAAACACCGTCGTTAATTTTCATTGAAATACACGTCAATGTTGAGGGTATAATTAGCGATTAAACAGCCACGCTTAAGCGACACATAATGCCCACACAACCCCGCCTCGTTCTTGGTATTGAAACATCCTGCGATGAAACAGGCGTTGCACTGTATGGCAACAACGGGCTGATGGCAGAAACGCTTTATAGTCAGGTAGAAATGCATGCGGAATACGGCGGTGTGGTACCTGAGCTAGCTTCACGTGATCACGTGCGCAAGCTAATACCACTTATCAAACAGTGCTTTGATCAGGCCAGTATTTCGTCTAATGAGCTGTCAGGCGTCGCCTATACGGCAGGGCCTGGGCTTGTTGGCGCGTTATTCGCGGGCATTAGCGTGGCGCGTAGTTTAGCGTACGCTTGGAACATTCCGTCAATCGGTGTACACCATATGGAAGGGCATTTACTGGCTCCCATGCTTGAAGATAATCCACCCGAGTTTCCCTTTGTCGCCTTGTTGGTGTCAGGTGGACATACGCAGCTTATCAAGGTGGCCAAGATCGGCGACTATGAATTACTCGGTGAATCGTTAGACGATGCCGCTGGCGAAGCCTTCGATAAAACCGCCAAGCTACTTAATTTAGGTTACCCCGGCGGGCCTGCGCTGGCGGAATGCGCCAAAAATGGCGACCCCAATCGCTTCACCTTTCCAAGACCAATGACCAATCGTCCCGGCCTTGATTTTAGTTTTAGTGGGCTAAAAACCTTTGCCCTAACAACCAGCCAAAAGCACACGCTTGACGAACAGACTATAGCCGACATCGCCCGGGCATTTGAAGATGCAGTGGCAGACACTCTATCCATCAAATGCAAGCGCGCTTTAAAGCAAACAGGGCTGACAACCCTTGTCGTCGCTGGCGGCGTTAGCGCCAACATCCAGTTACGCTCCGCCTTGAACAACATGGGAAAAAGCATGAACGTTAATGTTTTTTATCCGCGCCATGAATTTTGCACCGACAATGGTGCCATGATTGCTTACGCCGGCTACCAACGTTTACTGGCTGGCGAACACGACGAATTAACTATTCGAGCGCGGCCACGCTGGCCTTTATCTGAACTGACAACACACTCAATAGCCTAAAACGAACCTTATGGATATTATTTTTTTACGAAATTTACGCATCGAAACGATCATTGGTATCTTTGATTGGGAACGGAAAATTAAACAAACCGTTTTTTTCGATATTGAAATGGCCACCGATATCAAAAAAGCCGCGGCAAGCGACCACATTGATGACACCCTCGATTATAAATCGCTGTCCAAAGCGGTGATTGATTTCGTTGAGAAAAGTAACTTTCAGCTCGTTGAAACCCTAGCTGAAAAAGTGGCTGAATTAATCATCAGTGAATTTAATGTGCCTTGGCTAAGGCTTACCTTAAATAAAAAAGGCGCGTTGCGTCACGCCGACGATGTGGGCATTACCATTGAACGTGGAACAAAGCCCTGAATGCCTAGCGTTTACCTCAGTATCGGTAGCAATATCGAACGCGAAAAACATATTCGCGCCGGCATTAAAGCCTTACAAAAAACATTCGGCGCTGTTAGCCTATCAAGTGTGTATGAGTCTGATGCAGTTGGTTTTGAAGGCAGCCCATTTCTAAATTTGATAGCCGTTTTTGAAACCACAAAAACACCCTTAGAGGTGGATGCCATTTTAGATACCATTGAAAAAAACAACGGCCGCACTGCGGAACAAAAAAAATTCAACCCACGCACGCTTGATTTAGATTTGGTCTTATACGGCGATTACATCAGCGATGACCCTAATTTGGACATTCCACGGGATGAAATAACCCGCTATGCATTTGTTTTAGAACCGTTAGCTGAAATTGCCGGCGACTTAAAACACCCCGTTATCAAGCGACGCTATAACGAACTTTGGCAAGCGTTTGATCAATCTACTGTGGTACAAAAACGTATCCCTTTCGACTGGGATTAAACCAAGCTTTTGCCGCCATCAACGGCTATCACTTGGCCGGTTATATAGCGTGCATCTTTCGCCAAAAATAACACCGTCTCGGCAATATCATTGGGCGAGCCCTGCCGCTGTAACGGGATTTGGTTAACCATCGCTTCGCTGCCTTCTATTGATTGATCTTCTGGCCACAAAATAACGCCCGGCGAGACGCCGTTCACCCTGACAGTTGGCGCTAATTCTTTTGCTAACGATTTAGTTAATGCAGACAAGCCAGCCTTAGCTATGCTGTAGATAGGATAGTTTGGCAATGCCCGTTTGGCATAAATATCCACCAAATTAACAATACAACCCTGCGATTCTTTTAAGGCTGGCAATGCCGCCTGAGAAACAAAAAATGGCGCTTTTAAATTACTGCCCATTAAATCATCCCACTGTTGTTCTGTTGCGCTTTCAATCGGTGTTTCATAAAACGTTGAGGCGTTATTCACCAGCACGTCTAAGCGCCCAGCCTTTACGAGTGCATCGTTAACCATTTCGTCAATTTGATCGGCCGATTGCAAATCAGCCTGTACCGACCATGCAGAGTTTTTACGCTGAACATTTAGCGATGCTACCAGCGCCTCTGCCCCGACCTTCGACATATGATAATGCACGACAACACCAAACCCCGCTGCGTGAAACGTTTTTGCTATGTCAGCGCCAATTCGCCGAGCCGCACCAGTAATCAATACTATTTTTTGAATATTGGACATCTTTCCTCCAAAATAAACTAGACTTTCATTACCCTTATATTACTGAATGCCGAATGCAAAACCGACTTTTTTTCTTGTTCTTTTTAGCTTTTTTATTAACCGGCTGCGCCCAAGTACCTGACATAAAAGGCGGCCACTACGAATTCTTTAATTTCGATGCCGTGGCTAAAACCGATATTGATATGGTCGCCGACATGCACGTTAAGCAAACGCTTGAACAATTAAAATTACTCGCCACTAAACTGTATAAACGCAACCCTAAAGAATGGAAAAAAACTAAATGGCGGTCTCACGATGCGGCAATTGCGCGAATTTTTAGACAGCCCTTCCCGTCGGTTAACGGTAAACGCAGTATCGACAGCATTCGATTGGCCTTTGACGAGCGCTACCAGGGCGATCGCGTTTTTGCATATATTGCCGGGCTTGCCACTATGCTAACTATTTCATACAACAACAAAAATGATTTTTATCTGTTCGATAGCTTGGACGCACAAAAAATTTATAACGCAGCGCGCAATATCGAAGTCGCTTCGTGGTTATTACAAACGAAAAGAGATCGGCGAGGACGGTACTTTTTATTGAGTTCAGGGCAAGGGAAATCCGCCACTAATCGGAGCTACGACCGTCTATTCGGCAAGATGATAGGCCAGCAAGACACACTGGCTAAAATAGTCGCCACAAAAAATCACCGCGCCATCAAAAATGTTATTCAGTCCGCCGCGCAGTTCGTCTTTTTACCGGTGTAAGTTTTTAACCGTTACCCCTACTGGGTAAGAAATCGTTGTATCTTCCGCCACTTCAAACACAACAACTATGCGGTCACTCATCACCATTTTGTTAAGTCGTGATGTAACACCTTGCGCGTTAAGAAAACGGATAGCATCTTGGTTACCGAGAAAAATAGCCGCGCTCATTAAACTTAAATGAGGCTCCTGCCATAAAATAAAGTCTTTCTTTGGCGCAATGGGTCTCTTTTTTTCATATTCCGTATGAATCACCGGAACGTTAACGGCAATGCATCGCGTTTTGCCATCACACATATCATGCACCCCGGCAATCTCTACATTTTTCTCATCCAGCCATTTATCGTGTATGACTTTGAACTCAAGATAAAAATCTTTAAATGCAACGTCATGGGGAATTGCGTAACGGGCCTGTGTTTTTTTGAAGTATGGGTCCAGCGCATCCAAATGACGCGGCACCTCGAAAAGGCCCGATAAACGCTGCTGGTTATCCCAGCCTAATCGCTTAATCAACGCAGTCCAATTACTCGGGTTCTCAATCATTTGGCCAATGATGACACTTCTATTTTTCAGCGCCATGCCGGCATCAACATACAGGCCAACAATCTCTGTGTTTTGCTCTTGAATAGCGCCGACAAATTGATACTGCGCCCACTCGAAACCTTTTGCCTGTAACGCTTTCAGCGCTGCTAATTGTTTAGGGTTATCTTGTGCGGCTATTATCGGCTGATTAAAACTTTCTACGAAGCGTTCATTAACGTACACCTCTGAGTTATATAGAAAATAATACGCCGTAAACACCGCAAACAGCGCCCCTGATAAGCCGTACCCAACGACAGCAATTATACTTTTTTTATCCATTGTTATTCGTTATGCAATTCATTATTAGCCATACATTATTGTTTAACGGGCTCGACAAGCCCAATCTGCCCAACTTCATCTACCGTAAAATAAAGAAGTTTCCCGTCGGTTAAGAACAGTTTATTAGGAATAAGTTCCATACTTTGTTGTTTGATAAATTGAATCAATGGTTGATCGTTTTGCCATGCAAACAACGTTAATAACGACAGATTAACACGTTCTTTAGAAATATAATCTTGCGTCGGTTCTTTAGGCTCTGTGTTGGCAAACAGTCGACGCGCATCGTTGATACGGCCACTGCGACAAGCGTCATTTTGGCACATTTGAAGCATCTCTCGTTTCTTAATCGCCAGCTCGTTTCCCCATACCGTATGGCTGCGTTTATAGACGCCCATCGCCAAACGATACTGCTCTTTTTTATCCTCAATATATGTCTTAGACACGTTCGACAACTGCTTATCAAACACCGTGACATAATTCGGTAGCGTGTATAAAGCGTTAAGGTCAAACGGATAATGTTGATTCAACAAAACCAGCATGTTCTTTTTATTTGTTGACGCGCCTAAGGCTATTTCTAAGAAAATACTGTTTGAATTCAGTGACATCCCTGCATCTATAAACGCTTGAACTGTTAGCATATCATCGCTCTTAATCGCCTCCATAAAACGATAATTCGCCCATTCAATGCCTTGGCCTTTTAAAAAACTAATCGCTTGTTGCTGCTTTTCGTTCAACGAGTCGTTGTCAAACTCCACGTAGCTATTCTTGTAGCGATGACCCTCAATTTTTTCGCTGTCGTAAAACACAGCATAAATTAACGCCAAGCCAAACAAAATACCACCCACACCCAGCAGAGAAAATAAAACCGACGGTCTTAGTTCTGCCATGTCAGCGCCTATCTTTGTTTAAACCGTCAATCACCTGTATGCGTTTTGCGCTGATGGCTTCACCAATTTGCTTACCCACTAGGCCTTGCTGTATAAATTCTGCGGCATTAACTAAACGTGTTGCCTGATAGACTCGTCTAATCCAGTCTGCTTGCGGATAAGCATTCGCCTCAAGACCCAGCCGCCCTTTAGAGTCAGCTTCGCAAGCCTGTAAAAAAGCCTCTAATGTCTCTGTTTGCCTAAACGCCCCCAAGGTTTCTAATAAACTAAGCAGCGTGCTGGCCTTTAACTCAAACGCACGATGACAATGCGTATGAAACTCCATCACCTTGGCCGCTAAATCGGCATAATCGTTTGGTACACGCAATCGAGTTATCAATGCCTTTAACAAAGCCAGCCCTTTCTTCTCATGCCCGTGATGTGAAGGCCAATAGGCTTTATCCGTTAAGCCCTTACCAAGGTCATGGGTTAACGCGGCAAAACGGACAACGGGGCTTTTGGATAATATCGCCGCTTGTTGCAATACCATCATTATATGCACGCCAGTATCAACTTCTGGGTGATGCTTTTCAGGTTGAGGGACTCCAAACAATGCATCTAACTCCGGCAAAATAACGACTAAAGCGCCGCATTGTCTTAAAATATCGAAAAATACCTCCGGCGAGCGCTCTTCGAGTGAGCGACTAATTTCCTGCCAAACACGCCCAGGCATTAACGCGGTTAACTCACCGCTATTCGCCATTTCTTGCATTAACGCGATCGTTTCATCTGCTACGCTAAAGCCAAGGTGCGCGTAACGAGCGGCAAACCGAGCAACCCGCAACACCCTTAACGGGTCTTCTTTAAAGTGAGGGGACACGTGACGTAGCACTTTGGCTTGCAAGTCTGCCTGGCCGCCATATGGATCAACCAAACCATTTTCATCTTTTGCCATCGCGTTGATGGTTAAGTCACGCCGTTGGAGATCTTGCTCTAACGTGACATCAGGTGAGGCGTAAATTTCAAAGCCTTTATAGCCAACCCCAGATTTCCGCTCGGTTCTCGCAAGCGCGTATTCAGCTTTAGTTTTTGGATGAATAAACACGGGGAAATCTTTTCCGACCGGGGTAAAGCCCTGCTGCAACATTCCCTCAACCGTTGCACCCACGACCACGTAATCGCGGTCTCTAAACGGATAGCCTAATAATTCATCTCTAACCGCACCACCTACAAGATATGTTTCCATCAGCCAAACGCCCAACAGGCTATAATCTTGCCCTCATAGGTGACAAACGGACTCAGCAGCTTGCTTGAAATTTTCTTATATTGTGCGGCCTTTGGTGTCATTTCAGGAATTATCTCAGGTTTACTGGGTATCGGTGGTGGCATCATTATTGTGCCCTTCATCGCATGGTTGCTCACTAATCATGGTATGCCAGCCGAAACAATCATGCAAACCGCCATCGCTACTTCTTTGGCTACCATTATCATCACGTCTATTTCAGCTGTTCTAGCACAACACCGACGCGGCGCCGTCAAATGGCCTATTGTTAAGACATTAACACCGGGCATTGCCATTGGCGCATGGTTTGGCGCAGACTTAGCGCATTTTTTAAGCAGCGATTTATTGGCGCTAATATTTGGATCGTTTTTGTTACTCAATGGCCTACGCATGGCCATTAATTTAAAAGCCGCACCGCACCGCCAATTACCCGGCAACACCTCATTGGGCATTGCTGGCGCAGTCATGGGCGCCTTGTCTACGTTAATAGGCATCGGCGGCGGCACATTAACCGTACCCTATATGACTTGGCACAATGTCCCCATCAAAAATGCCATTGCTCTGGGCAGTGCCTGCGGATTACCCATCGCACTGTTTGGTGCTTTAAGCTTTATGGTGATTGGCGCGCAAGCAACAAACTTGCCCGCCTACAATATTGGCTATATCAATATCCCAGCGTTCTTAGGCATTAGTTGCACCAGTTTATTTGCCGCAGCGCTTGGCGTTCACCTTGCGCACAAAATGCCAACCGCAACCCTTAAAAAGGTCTTTTCTGTTATTCTCATTGTTGTGGGTATTAACATGTTGGTTAACTAAGTCTTTCAATATCAAATCCTTAAGGTTCATAAACAATGAGTGTAGACATTGGGTTAGTAAAAGCATTACCGATATTTGCGACGGCTGAAGATGCGCTTATCAGTGACATAGCATCCAATGCCGTGCTCCAGACCATTCCCAAAGGGGAGCAAGTCGCATACGAAGGCATGTGCAGTGACTGGTTTTTTATTGTTTTATCGGGCGATATTCGCGTGTATAAAATGGGTGAATCCGGGAAAGAAATCACACTGTTCAATGTCACCCGCCATGAAAGCTGCATTCTGACTATTTTTTCTATTTTAGGTGATCACCAATATCCCGCATTTGCCTCTACACAAAGTGAATTACAAGCGCTGATGATTCCTGCTGCCTTATTTAAACATTGGGTCGATAAATCAGACTCACTTAGAGAGCATGTTTTTAAATCTCTATCAGGGCGCTTAACGGATATATTAACGACCTTCGACCAAGTCATGTTCCAGCGAATGGATAAACGCATTGCTCAGTTTATTTTGAATAAATGCCCAAATGAAGGTGATATATTGCATATGACTCACGAACAAATCAGTCATGAGTTAGGTACTAATCGCGTGGTTGTTAGTCGAATTCTTGAAGCCTTTGAAACAGAAGGGGCACTGGCGCTCGGCCGGGGTCACATTACTGTCGTAGATAAAGCCAAGCTCGTTGAAAAATAAACGTCCCGTTATGTAACCTATGATACAGACAGTCTCAGCTTAAATGGTTAACCTACGCTGGCTTAATAAAATATTGGAGAAAAATTATGAATGCAAATGTTGGTGGAATTGATAAAACATTGAGAATTGTTGTAGGCCTTACTGTGATTTTAGGAGGCATCCTTACTGATCATTACTTAATTGCCGTTATTGGCATTGTGCCTGTAGCAACAGCCCTTATTAACTGGTGCCCAGCTTACGTACCTTTTGGAATTAATTCTGCAAAGTAGCTAACCAAAGGCAGTTTTACAAAAATATAAAAAAGCCCTGCAAATGCAGGGCTTTTTTTGTAGCACGAAAAAATTATACCTTGGCTATTTTTCGATACACCAACATACCAGCCAGCATAGACACTACAACGATTAAGGGCTCTTCTGGATTAAACCCAATACTGGCGACTGCAGGGCCAGGACAGTAACCAATCAAACCCCAGCCAATACCAAATAATATTGAACCAAATAACAGCTTACTATCTATTTTCAACAACGTGGGCAGATGAAAGTCATCATCAAACAGTGGCTTGCCTTGAGCAAAAATAAACCGGTACGCAAGTGTTGTCGTTATCACCCCGCCGCCCAACACAAACATTAAACTTGGGTCCCAATTGCCAGTTACATCCAAAAAGTTAATCACTTTGTTAGGATCCACCATGCCTGACAAGGCCAAGCCCACACCAAAAATAATGCCTGCCATTAACGCACTGATGACCGTCTTCATGCGGATGCTCCTGCCAATAAATTAACAACATATACCGTTACGATGCCGCTGGCTAAAAAGGCCATTGTCGCCGTTATAGAACGTAACGAAAAACGCGACATACCGCAAATTCCATGCCCACTGGTACAGCCACCACCCATCGCTGTACCCACACCTACAATAAGCCCTCCAGCAACTAACAAGGCCGTTGTGATATGTTCACGTGGCGCGATACTGATTGGAAAGAAGTACGCATACGCGAAGGCTCCGCCAACAAGCCCAGCCACAAAAGCTATTCGCCAAGCTTTTTCACTAACGGTAGGGTTGTTAAATATGCCACTAACAATGCCACTAATGCCCGCGATGCGGCCATTAAGGAACATCAAGATGCTGGCGCTAATACCAATTAAAATACCGCCCGCTAAGGACGTGTAGGGTGTGAAATTTTCCATTACCGTTTTCCTGTTTTTATTAAATACATATACATATTACCAAACTATATAAGTTTTACGTTATGAATGTTTTCAATATTCGCTGTAAAATAACACGCATGGATGATAAAACAGACAAATGGCACGCCCTGCATGCCGAAACAGCCGCCATTGAGTGGAAAGATTTAGAACGCTTTTTCGCCCGAGGCAACTTATTACGCGTTGCCAGTGATTTAGATCTTGTGGATGCAGCGCTTGAAGTGGCTAATGACAATAAACCTGTGGTTGAAAAGTGGCTGGTAGAAAACCGACTCGCTGGTGTTTCTAACGATGAAGCTAGCCAGTGGGCAAAAGGCGATAGTCACCTTTGGTCGGTGATTGTGTTACCTTGGATTTTGGTTCAGCAAAGGACGTAAATAGTTTGTAATTTAATGGAGGTTATTC
>JBDOOJ010000076.1:0-73158 GCA_039830885.1 Cycloclasticus sp. | reverse complement strand
TCGTTATCGAACACAATTTAGACGTTATTAAAACGGCTGACTGGGTTATTGATATTGGTCCTGAAGGCGGTGACGGCGGCGGCCAAATTATCGCCCAAGGCACCCCCGAAACCGTGGCTCAACAAAGTGCCTCCCATACGGGTCATTACTTAAAGGCCTTTTTAAACAAAAAAAGCATCCGTAAATCCGCCTGATTTAAAAAAATACAGTGATACACACCGCAACACGGCTTTTTCCTTTCTGGGCGATTTTATTTTCAGCCCTCGCTTATGCAGTACCCAGCCTTTTTGTACCGCTAAAGCCCAGCCTGTTCTTTTTACTTGGGCTGGTAATGTTTGGCATGGGCATCAGCCTTAAAGCATCTGACTTTCTTCATATTATAAAGTCACCCAAGCCGATTGTGCTTGGCCTACTGTTACAGTTTTTATGCATGCCTTTTTTCGCGTGGGCGATATCCAGCTGGTTACAACTGCCCTTGATGCTCGCCGCCGGCATGATGCTGGTAGGCGCAAGCCCAGGTGGCACAGCATCCAACGTTATCTGCTATTTAGCCAAGGGTAACGTCGCCTTATCCATCACCATCACCACTGCATCAACGCTATTGGCTGTTATCGCAACGCCCTTAATCAGCCTGTTATACCTAGGTAAACAAGTGGATGTTCCTGTCATGAAAATGCTGATCGACATTGTCAATATCATTATTTTACCGGTCACAGCTGGGGTAATTATCAATCAATTTTTTGGGCGTTTTTTAACATCGACACGGCACGTTTTTCCATTGATTTCAGTTTTCTCTATCGTGCTGATTATCGCTATAATCGTCGCCTTAAACCAATCACGTTTAGGCTCCATTGGCTTGGTACTGATCGCCGCGGTCGCCCTGCATAATGCCTGCGGATTATTCGTTGGTTACTGGGTGCCGCGTGCATTTGGTATGGATAAAAAAACCAGCAAAACATTGGCAATAGAGGTGGGCATGCAAAACTCAGGTTTAGCCGTAGCACTGGCGGTTAAATACTTCGCCCCTGCCGCCGCATTGCCCGGCGCGGTGTTTTCTTTATGGCATAACTTAACGGGGTCACTATTGGCCGCCTTGTGGTCAAAAAAAGGACCCTAATCCGCATAAAAAAGCCCCTTCTAAATAGAAGAGGCTTTTGTTTTTCTAGCTAAATAACTTTTCTTTAAAACGCCCACTGAAAGCGCGTTTGGAAAATATCGGGCTCAACACCATCATTTGCACCGCCATCGACATTAAGAACCTTAACGTAATTAGCCATCAGGCGAATCGTCGGCGTTGCATACCAGTTAACACCCAACGTCACATTGTCTTCCTCGCCGCCAACAATGTCTTTATCGCTTAAATCAACCGTGCTGTAACGCGCTACAAGTTCCCAAGCACCCGTTCCACCTTGCCCAAAAATGGATTTCGGTTTAATGCGACCAAATTTATTGCCTTTATAGGTTCTCGACTCACCCGTTATCACGTAACCCATTTGCGCATACCAGCCGTCAAAACCTAAGTCTGACATGCCGTTTCGCTCTACATCCGCACGTACATATTCAGCCTGACCATTTAAACCACCTTTTACGAACGCTGCTTCTAGGCCGGTAATTTGAAAGTTTTTAGCATCCAAAATAGCGGACTCTCCGGTATCAACCAATGACAAGCCGCCTAAATGACTTTCAGGCCCTGTTTTAAATCGTGCGCTGTTATCTGAACGCAACTTTCTGTAGTCAGTTGCAATGCCCAGGTGAATTAAATCACTGCCGTTACGGTATGGCGTAGCCGTGAAACGAGCCGCAACACCCCAGCCTTCATCAGAAGTTCCTGAATCAACCGACGCCTTATCACCGAAAACACTAAATTCACCCGTCCAGCCGTTACCTGTATAAAGGCTACCCAGCCCCATATGACGGCCTTGACCAAATGCCGATAATAATGCGCGCTCCATAAACTGAGTATCGTTATCGCTGTTCAACTCTTGCAAAATAACAGTGTCTCTAAAATGTCCTACTTTAAATGTATGCCCCGCCATACCACTGTAGCTAATATAAGCATCTGTGATGCCTTTTAGTCCTGATTTAGTGAAATCATTCTCGAGCTTAAAGCCCCAATTGTTGTACATTTTTCCTGACAAAGACAAACGTGCACGGCGGATATCGGTGCCATCGCCTTGTTGCTTGCCATCTTCGCCCACATAAGCCGCGTCCATTTGCAAACGCCCACCTAACTTGCTTGAAAACGAGCCGTCTTTGCTTACCACCTTAATACCGCCTTTAACCGTCACTTTAACCGCCGTCGCATTGTCTAACGCTGCTTGTAACTCTTTCTTTTCAGACAAATTTTTCTGCTCTGTCGCATTTGCTTCCGCTAACACGCGCTGATATTGTTCAGCTGTAATCGTACCGTTATCACGTAACACTTTTAATAAGGTCATCAACTCTGAACCCGCAAACGCCATGCTTGAACTGGCGGCAAGCGTCATGGCTAACGCTAAAGAAGCAGCAGCTTTTGTGAAAATTTTCATTCTTACTCTTTCTGGTTGTTTGGAATGTGCGAATTATAATAAATAATCCTACTTATTTATACATAAGCTATGCAACAAACCTTTCTAAGCCTTAAAATACATTTTTATTCCAAACCGTAGAAACACATGCGCACTAGCCAATTCCCCCTTAATACCGTTAAAGAAACACCTTCCGACGCCGAGATTGCCAGCCATCAACTGATGATTCGTGCAGGCCTCGTACGCAAACTTGCGGCAGGACTCTACACTTGGCTGCCATTAGGTGTTCGCGTTTTACAAAAAGCTCAGGCCGTTATTCGCGAAGAAATGAACGATGCAGGCGCCTTAGAAGTGTTAATGCCCGTGGTTCAACCGGCGGAGTTATGGCAAGAGTCTGGCCGATGGGAGCAATACGGCCCTGAACTGGCTCGTTTAAAAGACCGCCACGGCCGAGAATTTTGCTTAGGCCCAACGCACGAAGAAATCATCACCGAGTTAGCCCGCAACGAAATTAAAAGTTATAAACAACTCCCGATTAGCTATTACCAAATTCAAACCAAGTTCCGTGACGAAATTCGCCCACGTTTTGGCATCATGCGCTCACGCGAATTCATCATGAAGGATGCGTATTCGTTCCACTTGAGCGACGAATCCTTGCAAGAAACCTACGACCGCATGTTTCAAGCCTATAACAATATCTTCAATCGCTTAGGCTTAAATTTTAGGCCCGTACTGGCCGACACCGGTTCAATCGGCGGCAATGCCTCACATGAATTTCACGTACTGGCTGATTCAGGTGAAGATGCCATCGCCTTTTCAACCGATAGCCAATACGCAGCCAATGTTGAAAAAGCAGAGGCCTTAGCGCCCGCTGAAAAAAGAGCGGATGCAAGCCAAGCGTTAGAAAAAATCGCCACGCCTAATCAACGCAGCATTGAAGAAATAAGCGCGTTCTTAAACGCATCCCCTGCTCAATGTTTAAAAACACTATTGGTTAAAGGTGACGATGACACCCTGATTGCCTTGCTGTTACGCGGCGACCACACACTGAACGAGATTAAAGCTGAAAAATTAGCCGGTGTGCTATCGCCCTTGACGATGGCCGACGACGCTGACATTTTGCGCGTTGCTAATTGCGACGCCGGTTACATTGGCCCGATTGGTTTAGACATCCCCATGATTGTTGATCGCAGCGCGGCGCAAATGGCTAATTTTGCCTGTGGCGCGAATGAAAATAACATGCATTACACGGGCGTTAATTGGCAACGTGATTTAAACGAGCCCGTACGCGTTGAAGATATTCGCCAAGTGGTGGAAGGTGATTTAAGCCCCGATGGACAAGGCACTCTAACCATTGCTCGCGGCATTGAAGTCGGCCATATTTTCCAACTCGGTACTAAATACAGCGAAGCGATGAAGGCCTCTGTACTCAACGAAAACGGCAAAAACCAAACCATGACCATGGGTTGCTACGGCATAGGTGTTACTCGTGTGATTGCGGCCGCTATTGAACAAAACCATGACGATAAAGGCATTATTTGGCCAGCCGCTTTGGCGCCATTTGAAGTAGCGCTGCTACCGATGAATATGCACAAGTCTGAGCGTTTAAAAGCAGCGGCTGAAAAACTCTACGAAGAACTTCAACAAGCTGGTTTTGATGTGCTATTTGACGATAGAAAAGTACGCCCAGGCTTTATGTTTTCTGATATGGAACTAATTGGCATTCCACACCGTATTGTCATGGGAGACCGTGGTTTAGATAATGGCATGGTGGAATACCGCGCAAGAACAGATAGCGACAACCAAGACATTCCCCTGACTGACATAATCAATCACCTCAAAAACGAAGCGAGCCTGGTTTAGGAATCACTTCGTCACAGCTTATTCCCTATATAAAACCAGCAACAATTTTATTTTTCTAAATAATGGCTATACTTTATCCACAATATGGATAATTCAGATAATAAAGATAAGTCTTTGCACGCCTTTAGGTCTTGGTTTAATTGCCAACTGTCGGATCACGCGTTAGAAAAACTTTATAAAAGTACAAAATCGAAAGTGACATCAAGCTGTCTCGGTTTGGTTATCTATTAGCCCTTACCTTATACAGCGTGTTTTGTTTCATTATTCTGCCCATTGTTTCACCAGCAGCACAAGCCGACTACCTTGCGTTATATTCATTCATCACCATAACAACCGGCTTATCGCTCGCGTGTACATATTCTTCGGCTTATCAACGTCATGCAAAACTATACGCCCTCTTGCAAGCGAGCATTATTGCTTTTGGCGTATTGCTCACCATGATTGCGTTTCCTAACCTAGCAAATATAATTCTACCTGCTGCCGGTTTGCCCATTGTTGGCCTCTTCTTTATCTTAGGCGTTACATGGTTTCAAGCCTTATACCTATCATTAGTATTCTTTTGTTCAACCCTTTTTGTTATTTTCCATCTGGCTATTCCCCTTGAAAACTACGCATTTCCTGTATTTACCCTGTTTGGATTTACCCTAATCGCTGCTGTGGGAAGTAATCGAACAGAAATCATGAATCGGCTTAGTTATGTTGCCAATATCGAAAACACGCGACTTATTCATGAATTACAAACTAAAGAAAAAAAGCTGCATACCCTTAGTATTACCGATGGCCTAACTCAACTGTTTAATCGACGACATTTCGACAACATTGGCCCTATTAAACTTCAAGATGCACAACGGTTAAATTCGAGCCTACACCTGTTAATGCTCGATATTGATCATTTTAAACTTTATAACGATCATTATGGGCACCCAGCGGGTGACGAAATTTTAAAAACCTTTTCTGTCGCCTTAAATAGCATCCTTAAACGATCTACAGATATGGCTTTCCGCATTGGTGGAGAAGAATTCGCCATTATTATGCTAAGTAATTCACCTGACGATGCTAAACAGCTACCTGACATAATTCATAACAGAATTAAAGGATTGAACTTGCTTCACGAAAAAAGCCCGACAAGCGCTCTTATTACTGTATCAATTGGTGTCGCCTCGGCTAGCCGAGAATCCAATCAGCGTTTTAAAGAGCTCTATCTCAATGCCGATAAGGCTCTTTACTTGGCAAAGCAGTCTGGGCGAAATAAAACACACTTTTACTAACAGCAGCACACTTTATGGAACATAGTTTTTGGCACGAACGATGGGATAAAGATGAAATCGGTTTTCACCTTAAAGACACTAACCCATTTTTAATAAAGCACTGGCAACGTCTACACGCTGATTTAAACAACACCGTGTTCGTTCCTTTATGTGGAAAAAGTAATGATCTATTCTGGTTAGCCAAACGTGTTAAACGCGTTATCGGTATTGAGTTGAGCCGGCAAGCCGTTGAAGATTTTTTTCGTGAAAACAAGCTCACGCCTAAACTAACAGAACGTGAGTTTTTTGTTGAATATCGCTACAAAAACATCACCATGCTATGTGGAGACTTCTTTGCGCTTACGCAACACGATTTAGAAGATTGCCAGTTTGTTTATGACCGCGCTTCGCTTATTGCACTGCCCCCAGCAATGCGTAAAGACTATGCGATAAAATTAAATGAGCTGCTGCCTAACGAAAAACAGCGTTTGCTATTAACCATCGACTACCCGCAACACGAAATTAATGGCCCACCGCACGCTGTACCACCCGAAGAAATAAAACAACTCTTTGCTGAAAAATTTGACATTACTACACTGGAATCAAAAAATATTCTTGCCGAATCTCAACGCTTTAAAGATAAAGGTGTAACACAAATGGATGAATATATATATTTACTCAATAAGAAATAAGCTCACCGTCTATCACTGAGTAATTTTTCAACAATATAAACACACATGCCACAGGCGACGTTCACTTGTGTTATTTCTCGCGCCTGCTCAAGTGTCTCTATATTCTCAGATTGAATGGCGTTTAAAAACTGCTTCTTAGTGATGTTGGTACAACTACAAATAACGTCATCGTCTTTAAATTCATACGCCATCGTTAAAACTAATGGTCGTGCCCACAATTTGGTTCTGACTCTGCTTCATAGGGGCTTTTGCGTTTTGGTGTATTCATTCTATATTGCACAAAGTCTTGCACATTATGGTGATGCATAAAGGGGTTTCCCTTAATTTGTTCAGCGAGCGTTGAGGTTTTTTTAACCGCGTAATTATGCCCTGGCAAAATGGTGGTTGAGGCTGGTAAATCGGTTTTAATTTTATTAAGCGTTTTAAACATCAATTCAGGGTCACCACCGGTGAAGTCACATCGGCCGCAACCAAATACAAACATCGTGTCGCCCGTCATTAATTGGTCATCGACGTGATAACAAGTTGAACCTGGCGTATGCCCTGGCGTGTGTAGCATTTTAATGGGGGTTTTCCCCAATAGAATCTCATCGCCACCGTAATGCAAGGTGGGCGTGCCGTCATGCTCGCCCCAAAAATCTGCTTCTGGTTTCAGTAAGTGCAATTCAGCATCGAAGGTATCTAATACATCTTGAATACCATTGATGTGATCATGGTGACTGTGCGTCAACAAAATATCGGTAATGGTGTAGCCACGTTGTTTCATTAATTCAATGGCTTTAGGCACATCCCAAGCAGGGTCTACAATCGCCGCTCTCTTTGTCGCATGGTCTTGAATGAGGTAGACAAAATTCTCCATGGGACCTAATTCTAAGGCATCGATTGTGTAATTTTTTTCACTCATCATTCGCTCCTGTCTGGTTTACTACAACTCACGCGTTGAACTAAACGTAATATCTGGCCAACGTTCTTCAGTTAAAGATAAATTAACCCGACTCTTCGCTAAATACACCAAATAACCACCACCATCTTCGGCTAAGTTATCAAAGGCTTTCTTTTTAAATTCTTCAAATTTTTGCGGATCATCCGAACTCACCCAGCGTGCCGTTGTTATCGGCGCATTATCGTACACGCACTCTACGTTATACTCGTTTTTAAGCCGATGCGCTGTGACTTCGAATTGCAACACACCCACCGCGCCTAAAATAAGATCATTATTTCTAAGCGGTTTAAATAACTGCGTGGCGCCTTCTTCTGTTAATTGCGTTAAGCCTTTCTTCAATGCTTTCATCCGCAAGGGGTCTTTTAGAATCGCTTTTCTAAACAGTTCTGGCGCAAAATAAGGAATACCACCAAACTTTAGTTTTTCACCTTGAGTAAACGTGTCGCCGACTTGAATCGTGCCGTGATTATGCAAGCCGATAATGTCGCCGGCAAAAGCTTTCTCAACGCTTTTGCGGCTATCTGCTTGAAACGTTATTGCGTTGCCCACTTGAATATTTTTACCCAAGCGCACGTGATTCATTTTCATGCCTTGCTGATATTCACCCGAGCAAATACGCATAAAAGCGATACGGTCACGGTGTGCCGGGTCCATATTCGCTTGCACTTTAAAAATAAAACCTGAAAAGGCATCTTCAGATGCTTCTACCACCCGTTCAACTGCTTGGCGCGATTGCGGAGGTGGCGCGTATTCAGCAAAGGCATCCAGCAATTCGCTAACACCGAAGTTATTTACGGCTGAACCAAAAAACACCGGCGTTTGCTTACCCGCTAAATACGCATCGATATCAAACGGTGTACTCGCCTCGCGCACGAGCTCCAGCTCTTCAAAAAACTCATCGTTTTCATCACCCAACAATTCTTTTAATTTAGGGTCATCTAGGCCTTTGAAGATTTCGCCCGTTGCTATTTTTCCGCCGTGTGTTGGGCTAAACACGTGCACTTCGTCTTTATAGATATGATAAACACCTTTAAAACGTTTACCCATGCCAATCGGCCACGTCATCGGCGCGCATTCTATTTTCAAGATACGTTCTACTTCATCAAGTAGTTCCAGTGGATCACGGCCCTCGCGGTCTAGCTTGTTAATGAAGGTAATAATCGGGGTATCACGCAAGCGACACACTTCCATCAACTTAATGGTTCTAGCTTCTACGCCTTTCGCGCAGTCAATCACCATCAAAGCAGAGTCAACCGCGGTTAATGTACGGTAAGTATCCTCAGAAAAATCTTCGTGTCCTGGTGTATCAAGCAAGTTCAGCAACTTGCCGTTGTGTTCAAACTGCATTACCGAGGTGGTAATTGAAATACCCCGCTCCTTTTCCATTTCCATCCAATCGGACGTAGCATGGCGTGAAGCTTTGCGTCCTTTAACTGAACCCGCTACCTGTATAGCGCCGCCAAATAATAAAAGCTTTTCCGTCAGTGTCGTTTTACCGGCATCGGGGTGGGAAATAATGGCGAATGTTCGCCTGTTGGTATATTCACTTGACATCTTAATTAACTGCGTACAATAAAGGCCACATTGTACGTCAAACCCATCGTCGCTTTTAGCTTAGCGACTATTTTTCAGGCTCATATGAACCGATGTCTAAGGAGTACACCATTGCGTCTTCTTTGCCATCAGCAGCTGGGTAGTAATTCTTTCGTTGGCCTATTTTCTTAAAGCCCATTTTTTTATACAGCTCAATGGCTGCAACATTCGAGGGACGGACTTCCAAAAAGACACAGTCGGCGTTCTTAGACTTTGCAGCCGCTATCACTTCATTGAGAAAAAATCGACCGAGGCCCTGTCGTTTAAACGCAGGATCTACACAGATATTTAAGATATGCGCCTCGCCAACGGCAACCGATAAAATTGCATAGCCTATAAACGTTTCATCTTTAATCAACGCCCAGTTACTGTAGCCAACCCGTAGGCAATCCTTAAAGATCCCTTTGCTCCACGGGTAGTTATATACTTGCTGCTCAATCTGTATAACGTCGTCAATATCCTGATCTTTGAGTGGCCGAATATATTGTTGCCTTGTTTCTTCTAAGCCAAACAACGATTTAATTTTTTCCAACATGACCGTTATTACAGCGCGCTTTTAGCCAATGTAAGGTCCTGCCACGTTTGCTTTTTAGAGGCACTTGATCGCATCAGGTGATTAAGCGAATGGCTAATAATAACGGTAGAAGATATGCCATCAAGGGCGTGGATTTTGCCCCTCAACTCATTTATTGTTTGTTTTGAGCCCAGTAAACTTTGTGCCGCTTTTTCGCCGAGCACCAAGATAACGCTTGGGCTAACGAGTTCAATTTGACGTAATAGGTATTGCCTGCAAGCGATCAAATCCCTGTCATTTTCTTCGCCATTTTGCGCACGACACTTAACACTTACCGTTTGATAGGTTGCCGCTTTACTAACGCCTATTGCCTTAAACATATCACCCAAGAGGCGCCCATGTTCTTCAGTAAACGGCTGCCCCTGTAACTCGTCTTGCTGCGATGGAAATTCACCAACGATAAACCAATCGGCGTTGGTTGAACCATCGCTAAACACTATTTGTTTTCTTGATTGAGAGGCTTCGCAACGTGTACATACTTCTGCTTGCATAAACAGCTGGTCAAGATTTTGCGCCACAATCGGTGACTTAAAATCTTCCGCCATGGGTTCCGCAGGAGCCACTCGCTCTTCCCACACTTGAACACCAATGGCGTCAAGATACTTTAAGCGATTAGCCGTACTGCTCATTCAGAACTGTCTGCCTTTTTATCTTTTTTTCGGCGTCGCAATAAACTGATTGTTAGCACCACACCTGAACCCGCATACAACAAGAAAACCGCAAATAAAACCAAAGGTGGAGCAACGTACACTAAAGCTAATGCCAACATTACAATCACCGAGACAACAAACGGCACTTTACCTGTGAAATTGAGTTCTTTAAAACTATGATAACGAACATTGCTGACCATCAATAAACCGGTCAAGGTGGTGACGGCTAATAAGCCATACACCGCTGCCGTGCCGGTGATTTGGTAATCTTCCATCACCCAAATATAGCCGGCCACAATGGCTGCTGCTGCTGGACTTGCCAAGCCTTGGAAATAACGTTTATCGGCCGTATTGTGTTGTACGTTAAAGCGAGCCAAGCGTAGCGCGCCACAAGTAGCATAAACAAAGGCAGCCATCCAACCCAGCTTTCCTAGCGAGGATAAGCCCCAAGCATACGCAACCGCTGCTGGCGCAACGCCAAACGAGACTAGGTCTGCCAAGCTATCGTATTGCGCGCCAAATTCACTTTGTGTATTGGTCATTCTGGCCACACGGCCATCCAAACCATCCAGCACCATGGCAATAAATATAGCCAGAACAGCGGTCTCAAAATGCCCATTTACAGCGCCCGTAATGGCATAAAAACCAGCAAACAGCGCGCTGGTTGTAAATAGATTAGGCAATAAATACAGCCCTTTAGATGGCGGCTTATTGGGTTTTTTCATTTGGCTACAACTCCCTTAATAGAGCTTTAGTATAACGCAGCCTGTGTTTTTGATTGCAAAAAAAACGGCCGTTAATACGGCCGCTTTAATCGAATAAGAAAAACTGTTTAGTTTTTGCTTTTATCTACTAACGCATTAGCTGTAATCCAAGGCATCATTTCACGTAATTTACCGCCAACCACTTCAATTTGGTGAGCCGCATTATTTCTACGATTCGCTGTCATTGATGGGTAGTTCGATGCACCTTCAAGAATGAACTGTTTCGCATATTCACCACTTTGAATGTTTCTAAGTGCTTCACGCATGGCTTCACGAGACTCATCATTGATTACTTTTTTGCCGGTTACGTATTCGCCGTATTCAGCATTGTTTGAGATTGAGTAGTTCATGTTGGCGATACCACCTTCATACATCAAATCAACAATCAATTTTAATTCATGTAGGCATTCGAAGTATGCCAATTCTGGCTCATAGCCGCCTTCAACCAATGTTTCAAAGCCCATTTTAACCAATTCAACCGCACCGCCACATAACACAGCCTGCTCACCAAATAAGTCAGTTTCTGTTTCATCCTTAAAGGTTGTTTCGATAATACCTGTACGGCCACCACCAATAGCTGCCGCATAAGACAATGCGATATTTTTTGCATTGCCAGAAGCATCTTGGAAAACCGCAATCAAATCAGGAATGCCGCCGCCATTTTTAAATTCATTACGCACGGTATGGCCGGGTGCTTTTGGTGCAATCATCACTACATCTAAATCAGCACGAGGAACAACTTGGTTGTAATGAATAGCAAAACCGTGAGCAAACGCTAATGCTGCACCTTGCTTGATATTCGGCTCAATTTCCGCTTTGTATAACTGAGACTGAAATTCGTCTGGCGTTAAAATCATCACCAAATCAGCACCTGCTACTGCTTCTGGCACTTCTTTAACGGTTAAACCAGCTTCTTCAGCTTTTGCTACCGAAGTAGAACCCGCTCTTAAGCCAACAACAACATTAACACCTGATTCTTTTAAATTGTTTGCATGAGCATGGCCTTGTGAGCCGTAGCCAATAATTGCAACTGTCATACCTTTAATGATTGAAAGGTCTGCATCTTTATCGTAGTAAATATTCATTTTTTTCCTTCGTTTTATTTAAAATTTAATGCTTTGCCTAAGGTATCAAAACCGCACCTAGAAAAAGCTTACAACCTTTTGATTACAGTGTTAAAGACCTTTCGCCACGTGAAAGACCAATCACCCCTGTACGAACCACCTCTATTACTTCGCCTTTTAGCGAGTTCAAGAAATCGTCTAACCAAACTTTTTCACCGGTCAATTCGATGATTAAAAAATCATCTGTTTCGTCGGTAATACGCGCCAATGAGTCTGAGCCCAGTTCTTCTATTTTTTGCACGATCGCATCATTCTTTTTAACTTTAAACAAAGCAAGCTCGCGCTCTAATGAGAATGATTCCGACAAATCAACCAACTTAACAACGTCAATAAGCTTATTGAGTTGCTTCTTGATTTGTTCAATCGTTTCATCGCTGCCCACTGTCACCAATGTTAAGCGTGAAAGGGTTGGATCGAGCGTTGGCGCTACTGTCAGCGATTCGATATTGTACGCTCTGGCTGAAAAAAGACCAGACACACGTGATAATGCACCCGCTTCATTTTCCAATAACATTGAAATAATATGCTGGCGACTCATGACGATACCTTTTTAAACTTTGAACTCGGCGACATCACCATGTCGTTATGTGCCTTACCTGCTTCAATCATTGGGTACACGTTTTCTTCTCTATCCGTTAAAAAGTCCAAGAACACGGTGCGATCTTTCATAGCAAATGCTTCGCGCAAAGCAGGCTCTACGTCTTCTTTTTTGGTGATTTGCATACCCACGTGGCCATACGCTTCTGCCAGTTTTTTGAAATCGGGCAATGCTTCCATATAAGAGTGAGAATAGCGACTCTTATAAGTAAATTCTTGCCATTGGCGTACCATGCCCAAATAACCATTATTAAGGTTAATGATTTTTACCGGTGTATCGTATTGCAACATGGTCGATAGCTCTTGCAAGCACATTTGAATACTGCCTTCGCCCGTTACACAGGCCACATCAGCATCTGGGTTTGCAAACTTAACGCCCATCGCAGCTGGCAGGCCAAAGCCCATTGTTCCTAGACCACCAGAGTTAATCCAACGGCGTGGTTTATCGAACGGATAATACTGTGCCGCAAACATTTGATGCTGACCAACGTCTGATGTTACAAACGCGTCACCTTTGGTCACTTTATATAATTGTTCAATCACATACTGCGGCTTAATGGTGCCACTGTCTTTGTCATACGCCATGCAGTCCATCGCACGCCATTCTTCAATCTGAGCCCACCAAGCGCCAATACGTGCCCGGTCAAAGGTTTCACCCAAGCTGTCTAATTGTGCCAACATATCCAATAGAATAGGTTTAACTTGTCCAACAATAGGCACATCAACCGTTATCGTTTTTGAGATGGACGCAGGGTCCACATCAATATGAATGATTTTGGCATGTGGGCAAAATTCCGCAATTTTACCGGTCACACGGTCATCAAAACGCGCACCAATAGCAATAATTAAATCACTGTCGTGCATCGCCATATTGGCTTCATAGGTGCCGTGCATGCCGAGCATGCCCATAAACTGCGGGTCTGTGCCTGGAAATGCGCCTAAGCCCATGAGAGTTTGTGTTACTGGGAAATTCAACGTATGGCAGAACTGTCTTAATTCTTCACTAGCCTCACCCAACACAACGCCACCACCACTGTATATAACAGGGCGTTTCGCCGCTTGAATCAGCTTAATAGCCTTTCTTGTTTGCCCCATGTCTCCACTCACCGTTGGTTCGTATGAGCGCATACTCACTTCTTCTGGGTATTGATAAGGAACTTTTATATTCGGGTCGGTAATGTCTTTAGGGATATCAACCACCACAGGGCCTGGACGGCCTGAGGTCGCTAAGAAAAATGCTTTCTTCATCGTTTCAGCAATGTCAGCAACGTCTTGCACTAAAAAATTATGCTTTACGCACGGGCGAGTGATGCCCACCGTATCCACTTCTTGAAACGCATCGGTTCCAATCACTGGTCTAGGTACCTGACCAGTAATCACGACCATTGGGATTGAATCCATATACGCCGTGGCAATACCGGTGACGGCATTTGTAGCACCGGGGCCAGAGGTAACTAACACGACGCCAGGTTTACCTGAAGAACGCGCATAACCATCCGCTGCGTGGGTAGCGCCCTGTTCATGACGGACGAGCACGTGCTTGACATCTTGCTGTTTAAAAATAGCATCGTATATATGAAGTACGCACCCACCTGGGTACCCAAACACGTATTCCACACCCTCGTCTTTCAAGGATTGGATGACGATTTCACCGCCACTTAGTTCCACAATCGTTCTCCAAAAAATTAAAAAACCTATTCAAAAAGGTTAGTTTGATTGCATCACGCAATCGAACTGGACAAAATACTAATTTTTGTGCGATTGGTCAAGGTCTTTCATTAATCAATAGGTGCTATATACTGAAGCAAAAGGCCCTTAAATATACTGGCTTACTTCGTCTATACATCACAGGGAGTTAACATGTATCGCGCTTTTATTTTATTTTGTTGCTCACTAGCCTGCACTGTGAGTCTAGCTGATATGCGAATTTACAAGTGGGTAGATGCGCAAGGCAACACTCACTTCAGCCAGCAGCCTCCTCGCAACAAAAATATCACCCCACAAAGAATCATTATTAAAACAGACTACAAGGAAGGTTTAAGCTTAAAAGCATTAATCGATAGTGCCAATGAAATTGCTAAGTCCAATGCAGAACGTAAGGCTGCCAACGACAAGGTTAGGCAAAACGCCGATAAACAAAGACTCGCCCAAGAACGCTGTGAAACCAGTAAAAAGAACCTGGCTGAACTCGATTACGGCGGCAATCGCTTATACAAAGATGCCGATGGGAATTATTCCCGATTCAGCGCTAAAGACAAGACCCAGCAGCGTGAAAAATTAAACGCCTTTATCAACGAAAACTGCCGCTAAAATAGCGGCAGTTTTCAATGCTTAATCTGACCACTACTTAGCGTTTCTTTCTTTATCCACTAAGTATTCGGCAATAAGTAACATATTTTCATAACTCTTCGCCATTGCTCCAGTTATTAAGTACTTACCATTTACAACCAATGCTGGCACACCCTTTACACCATAGCGTTGAACCATGTCTTTAGCACGAGAAACCCGCGTGTTGACGACGAAGGAATTATACGTTTTCTTAAATAAAGTTTCATCTATGCCGTATTGCGCATAAAAATCGGCTAATTTATCCACGGTATTGATCACTTGATGTTCTGCATGCATTGCATGGAATAGTGCATCGTGTGACTTTTCCAATACATTTAAAATATCAGCCGTGAAATAAGCCCTCGCGTGCACTTCCCACTGAGGCGTAAAAATAGCGGGTAAGCGATAAAAATTTACATCCTTTGGCACACCATTAACCCACGGGCCAAGAGTCGGCTCAAAGTGATAACAATGAGGACAGCCATACCAAAAAATTTCTACAACCTCAATACGGCTTGAATCGTCCGTGGGTTGAGCGGGTTTTATCGACTGGTAATGAACACCCTCATCAAACGCTTGTTTTGAAAAAACTGGAGCGCTGAACGCCAGTATCATTACCATCAATAAAAAAAATATTTTACGCACGTAACTCTCCTTAAGTTGGCGACTATTAAAGTTCGCCATATGAATGCAGCCCTGACAAGAACATATTAACGCCCAAGAAAGCAAACAGCGTGACGAACAGCCCAACAATTGCCCAGGTTGCCATCGGCGTACCACGCCAGCCTTTTGTTAACCTCATGTGCAACCAAGCTGCATAGTTTAGCCAGACGATTAATGCCCACGTTTCTTTAGGATCCCAAGACCAATATCCACCCCACGCTTCAGCCGCCCACAAAGCGCCTAAAATAGTGGCCAAGGTGAAAAAGGCAAAACCTAAGGCAATCGATTTGTACATCAGGTCATCAAGAATATCTAACGCCGGTAGCGTCATCGCAACGCCGGTTGAATTTCTTTGCTCCGCCCTTGTGCGAATATGATAGGCCGTGCCCACCATGGCAGCCAAGGCAAATGCACCGTAACCGATAAAGTTAGCGGGCACGTGTATTTTCATCCAGTAACTCTTCAGTGCTGGCACTAAAGGCTGAATATCCGCTGCATTACGATCAAACGCATACCACAGCAAAAAAGCAACCGCTGCGCTAATAATCAACAAAACAAAGCCGCCTAACATGCGTGTTTGGTAGCGACGCTCATAAAACAAATAGAGCAACGCGGTAATAATTGAAAACAAGATGAACACTTCATACAAATTGCTAACGGGGATATGACCCACGTCTATACCAATAAGATAGGATTCGCGCCACCTGACCATTAAGCCGACAAAACCCATTGTTGTGGCTGACCACGTCATTGCGCTGGCCACTTTTCCTGCAAAGTCTGAACGGCCAAACAACGCGACAAAATAGGTCACTGTTGCCAACACATATAATGCGCTCATCCACATAATGGCGGATTGGCTTGAGACTAAAAAGCGTAAAAAGAAATCCACTTCTGCATCAGCAAGGCCGTTCACATAACGGCTGATGCCAAAAATACTGAGCAAGAAGACCGCTAACGATAAGCCTCTAATTTCTTTCCAGTGCCAGCCTAGCGCGACTAAACTTGCGCCTGCAGAAATTAAAATTCCTTTTTCATACGCATCCATCAAAGGTGCATACGTTGCGTAGGCATACCCGGTGCCCAGTAAAACGATGAAACCCCAAACCCAATCGAAAAGACTTAAGCTTTTCCAAAAAGATTGCTGGTCCAACTCAAACTGTAACGCTGTTTGTGTACTATTCATATAACTACCTTAACCCGTTAACACACGATTAAACTGTGCTTGTATTTGATTATATTGCTTCTCGAAATCTATTTTATTCCTAATCGCATGCCCCGCTAAAACAAACTTCACGCCATCATCACTTGACTCTAGCCAAGCCCATAAACGTTGTTGTGGTGCATAGAACATTAAAAACACACCCAAAATTAACATCGCACAACCTGGGTAAACTAAATTCTTACCCGGGGCTTTCGCTATCTGCAAACCACTCGCTTGGTGATGAACAAAGCTAGACAGTTGCAAATAAACCGGCGAACCATAACGACCAATAGAACCTATGGCCGCTGATGCCGCGTCAAAAAATGCCGCCTTCTTTTCATCCACACCCAAGCTCACATCTACGCCTTCTTTGGTTAAGACATCAATATAAACAGCCCCTAACATCTGCTGCAACACTCTAACATAAAGCTCTTTTACGTCTTTTCTCTTATCTAGCGGAACATTCTTTTCAAGCTGTTCGATTACTCCATCCATGCCGCTTTCTACAAACAAACCCGTTAACCTAATCATCGCTTCGTTAAATTGCGCCGCATCTTTTGAGAGCATTTGCGCACCGGTAAAGTTTTCCCTACTGGCAATTTCTCGCAATAACGGTTCATCGCTCAACGCCTGTAAATACGCCATAAAACGATTAATGCTACTCGCCTCGTCTACCGGCACATACAAATAACGAAACTCTTCAGCAGGTGAGCTACGAACACCACTTAAATAATATAACGCGCCTTCTCTATCTACAGGAACCATATAGTTTAAGTATTCTTTCGCCTCACCTGTTTTATTGCGCATTTTAAACTGCACACTCGGGCCTGCATTTTCAAACTTTTTTGTCGGATCTTTAGACGGGTTAATATTAAACAACCTAAAGTTTGATGTTTCCAACACCCAAGGTTGTTTATATAAATTCATTGGCAAATCATCACCCACTTTCGTCTCTATTTTTCTAGGCTGTTTACTACCGCCTACTAAAGGCCAAGCTAACAACTCCAGATCTGAACCGCCATCAGAAAAACTGGCTTGGTAAATAGAATACCCGTCGTAGATTAACGGGTGATTAACAGAAATGGTTTGTTCCAACGGTTTTTCTAATCGACTATCAGTAATAACCAAGTCACTTTCAAACGATTTAGGCTGACCACTCGCGTAATGCTCAATTCTAAAATCCTTTACTTTTACTGAAAATGGCAATTCTTGGACCAAGTAACCGTCTTTGTAATTGATAAACGTCACGTCAGAACTACTGCCTTCCGGAATAGAGACACTGCCTCTAAAGGACAAATTACTGGCATCTAAACGACTAATTGCAGGCACTTCGTTCGCAGGAATATTGCGCGTCTCAGGTGACAATTGGCCCAGCATTTGTTGCGCTTTCAAAATAGCATTACCGTCAATCAAGCCACCAATGCAAATAAAAACTATCGCCAAATGTGTCAGCACATACCCTAAACGGCTAGCCCCTCCTTTCATTCCCGCAATCAGCGTATAACCATTTTCTTCTTTAAGTCGTGCACTATAGCCATTGAGCGGAAATATCTTCTGCACCACATGCTGAACATCACCCATCGGTTGCTTTAATTCCCAACTGTAACTATTGGAATAATTACTCAATGTTTTAAGTTGGATATTCTGGCGGTATTCGCGCATTTCGCGCAACATATTCGGTGCATTCCTGTAAATACACGTACTGGTCGACAACACCAAGAAAAACAAAATAAACAAAAACCAGCCTGACGAATACACATCGTACAAGCCAATCTGTTTAAACACCTCAAACCAGAAAGGGCCAAACTTGATGATGTAATCAGTGTACGGTTGGTTTTGCTGGAGAACGGTACCAATAATCGCCGCAATTGAAAGTGCAACAAGCAGCGTAATAGCTAGGTTCATAGAACCCATGAATTTCAACAGCAATGCTGACGTTCTAGGCGTTGAACTATGTGTAATTGATGAATTGCTCATAAAAAATCTAATGGCCCAACGAGGTAGGCATTAGCTCAAAAGAAAAAGGGGTAACAAAGTCACCCCTTCCTACAAAATTATTTAACCTTTAATGTAGGCCAGAAATATAGGACGAAACTGCCTCAATTTCTTTGTTGTTCATACGTCCAGCAATATCACGCATCATTGCTTGATGATCGTTGTTGCGTGTTTCCGCTTTAAAATCTTTCAACGTCTTGCTTAGATAAGCTGCGTGTTGCCCGCCAATTCGCGGGAAACGAGCAGGTGCGCTACCTGCACCATTAGGGCCGTGGCAAGCTATACAAGCAGGCAAACCATTATCAACTTTACCAGCACGGTATAGCTTTTCACCCAGCTTAATTTTATCTGCACTAGCAGCCTCGACTGTTGACGGTAGGCTTGCAAAATAGGCAGCCACGTCCTCAATATCAGCAGCACTCAAACCCGCTGCCATTGGCGCCATCGTCGCGTCTAAACGCTTTTTGTTTTGAAAGTCATGCAGCTCTTTTACGATATAAAAAGCATGCTGACCCGCAAGCTTTGGCCACACTGGGTTGGTGCTATTGCCATTTTGACCGTGGCAGCCCGCACATACCGCGGCTGTTGTACGTCCCGCTTCAATATCACCATTAGCAAACGCAGCTGACGATAACAACAGACCTAATACACAACCTAGCAAAACAATAAATTTCATTTTATAACCGATTCTTTACTTTAATTATTTAATGCTTGCATAAAACGCTGCGATGTTCGCAACATCTTCATCTGACAATGCAGCTACCATCGCTTGCATTGTTGGGTCTTTGCGAGCGCCTGAACGAAAATCATTTATCTGCTTAGCCGTATACTGTTCTTTTTGGCCCGCTAAATTTGGGTACAGCCCCATTGGGCTAATGCCAGCAGCTCCATGACACGCCGCACATTGCGCCGTCTTTGCTTTACCTGCAGTTGCATCAGCGGCAATTGCGCCGTTTGAAACAAGCAACACTAACAGTGCAACAGAAAATAAAATTTTATTCATGATTCCATACCTCAATATTTTATAGTTAAATATAAAAATAGATTTTACAATAAATCTATTCCCAGTTTAGCTTTTTTCTGTGACATTTGTTGTTCTGCCCTATGATTTTCCACTCTCCGGTACAATACACCATACTTTAAGCGACTGAATGACACATGAATCCTCTTTATCACCGAGCAGAATACCTGCTTAATGCGCCCAACCTAAACACCACCCCTGAGAATATTGAATTCGAAGTCGCCTTTGCAGGCAGGTCCAACGCGGGTAAATCTAGCGCCATCAACACGATTACCAACCAAAAAAGCCTAGCCAGAACCAGTAAAACACCTGGCCGCACTCAACAATTAGTTTATTTCAAGCTAGATGAACAACGTTGTTTAGTCGATTTGCCCGGTTATGGTTACGCAAAGGTACCCCCAAGCGTGCAACAAAAATGGCAAAAAGAACTGCAACGCTATTTAGAAAAAAGAAAATCGCTCAATGGCTTAGTGTTGCTGGTCGATATTCGACGCTCTCTTGGCGAATATGATTTGCAAATGATTGAATACGTCAGGCACTTAAATTTAGATATTTTTATTGCCTTAACCAAGGCCGACAAACTTAATCGAAACGGCGCAAAAAACACCCTGTTTGCCGTACAGAAATTACTGAAAGAGTCAGCAGCTAATATTCAAGTTGAGCTATTCTCTTCGCTCAAGAAAGAAGGCATAGAGCCCTTGCACAACTGGCTTGACGCACACCTTGGCATACAAGAATAACAATCAAAAAAAAGCCTCAGCCACAAGGAAAGTTTAACTGAGGCTTATAAAATTCGGCTATTGCTAGCCGAAAGAACCTGCTCAAGGGGAGGGGGATTCAAGCAAGCTATGCCTAAAAAGACACACCTATTAGTCATTATCTTTCAGGCAAAGTTCATTTTTTTAAAACGCTTCGCCTTTTTGCGCTACCAAAAGTCCTTCGAGCCGCTTTGCTATCTATGAAGCACTATGGCACCATAGCCAACGCTCATTCTAATGTAGCTAAAAAAACACACTATCTGAGGAGATAATAATGATCAAAACAATCCGTTTACTTACTTCGTTTGCCTTCGCAATGCTTGCAACAAACGTTTATGCCGAAAGCGCATCCGTTACCGAAAAAGTTGACATTGCGGCTAGCCCAGCGGCAGTTTGGGCAGCGTCCAAAGACTTCGGCAACATCCACAGTTGGCACCCAGCGTTTATTAGTTCAACCAATACGAATGGCAACCACCCAGGCAGCGTTCGCGTTTTAGACCTCGGCGGCCCAACCATTACTGAAGAACTAGTTCGCTTTAATGACGAGAATACAAACTTCACGTATAAAATCACCGACGTTGATCCTGCCGTCTTGCCTATTGAAAACTATATCTCTTGGTACGCAGTACGCAGCGATGACAAAGGTGGCTCGTCTGTTATTTGGATGGGTAACTTCGACACGATTAACGGCGCAGCAGCAGCCGATGTGGAAAAAGGCGTTAGCGGTGTATACCGTGGCGGTCTAGATAACCTTAAAGCGATGCTTGAAACGCCTTCTGAATAAGCAAGCTTCAAATCACTAAAAAGCCCCGTCACTGTTCAGTGACGGGGCTTTTTTATGCGCATCTTCTAATACGCCTAATGCGCTTCATCCCAATTAATCCCCGTACCCACATCAACAATTAAGGGCACGTCGAGTGTCGCGGCGCCGCTCATTTTTTGCTGAATAATACTGCTGGCCTGCTCTAAATAAGCCGTCTCAACTTCAAACACCAATTCATCGTGCACCTGCATCACCATACGCACAGGCGGCTTATCCATCTGCAACCAGTTATCTACAGACAACATAGCCAGTTTAATAATATCCGCTGCTGTGCCTTGCATGGGCGCATTAATAGCCGTTCTTTCTGCGTATTGTCGACGCTGACCATTTTTAGCGTTGATATCGGGCAAATATAATCGCCGCCCAAACAAGGTTTCAACATAGCCCTGTTCACGCGCCAATTCACGCGTTTCATCCATGTAGTCCTTCACCCCGGTATAACGCTGAAAATACAAGTTGATGTAGCCTTGAGCCGCGCCTCGATCAATGTCTAATTGTTTGGCCAAACCAAATGCCGACATGCCGTAAATCAAACCAAAGTTAATGGCCTTAGCGGAACGGCGCTGATGATCTTCCACTTGATCCAACGCAACGCCAAATACTTCTGCCGCTGTCGCTTTATGCACATCCAAACCGTCTTTAAACGCCTGCAATAGCCCAGCATCTTGCGATAAATGCGCCATGATACGTAATTCAATTTGCGAATAATCGGCTGCCAGCACGGTATAGCCCGGCTCTGCAATAAACGCTTGGCGAATACGGCGCCCTTCTTCGCTTCTTACCGGAATGTTTTGCAAGTTAGGGTCTGATGATGACAAGCGCCCCGTGGCCGCAACGGCTTGATGATACGAGGTATGCACCCGTCCGGTGACGGGGTTAATTTGTTTTGGCAATTTATCGGTATACGTTGAACGCAACTTGCTTAAACTGCGGTGCTCTAAAATGAGCCGCGGAAACGGGAAATCTACGGCCAAATCTTGCAATACATTTTCAGCGGTAGAGGGCTGGCCTTTGGGCGTTTTCTTTAACACAGGCAAACCCAGCTTATCGTACAAAATTTCTTGTATCTGTTTGGGTGAGCTTAAATTAAATGGCTGCCCTGCGGCATCGTGCGCTTGTCTTTCCAACACCGTAATTTTCGCTGATAGCTCACCACTTTGTTGCAACAACATCTGCTCGTCAACCAATACACCCGTTTGCTCCATACGCGTCAACACAGGCACCAAGGGCATTTCAATCGTCTCGTAAACGTTTTTTAATGTCGCTATTTTTTCTAATTTAGAAAACAACTGCTGATGTAAGCGCAACGTAATATCAGCATCTTCTGCCGCGTACGGCGCAGCAATCTCTATAGCCACTTGGTCGAAACAAATCTGTTTTACGCCTTTACCCGCCACCTCTTCATAATGAATGGTTTCTTGGCCCAAGTATTTTTCAGCCAAGGCATCCATATTATGACGTGTGGCGGTGCTGTTAAACACGTACGATTGCAACATCGTATCGTGCTTAATACCTCGCAACGTTATATCGTGATTTGCCAGCACATTCGCGTCATATTTAAGATTTTGACCGACTTTAAGAACAGTTTCAGATTCCAGTAAAGGCTTCAACTGATCTAACACCCACTGCCGCGATAACTGCTCAGGTGCGCCCGCGTACTGGTGCGCCAGCGGCACATAGGCCGCGTGCCCCACTTCAACCGCAAACGAGACACCCACCACCAAGGCCTTAGTGTAATCCAAATCCGTTGCTTCTGTATCAAATGCAAACAACTCTGCTGACGATAGCTTTTTCAGCCACTGGTTAAAGGTTGCTTCATCCAGCACCGTATCCACTTTTAACTCAATCGCTGGCGGCAAAGGTTCTAGCTCTTCCTCCACCTGCTTCACAGGCTGACTAGCTGGGGCTGCCCCCAATTGCCGTAACCATGTATTAAATTCAAAATGGCTAACCATCTCGTGCAGCCGCTCTAAATCCGGTGGGGTTTGTACTAAATCGGTTGGCGCTTCGTTTAACGGCACATCGCAACGGATGGTCACCAACTCTTTTGATAATGGTATGGCGTGCAAGTGCTCGCGCAAACTCTCGCCTACTTTGCCTTTCACTTCATCCGCTCTCGCAATAATTTCATCCAGCGAGCCAAATTGATTCAACCACTTAGCAGCAGTTTTAGGCCCTACTTTTGGCACGCCGGGAATATTGTCCGAGGTATCGCCCATTAAAGCCAAATAATCGATAATTCTTTCTGGTGGCACACCAAATTTTTCCTTCACACCCTCAACGTCTAACCATTGATTGTTCATGGTGTTAATCAGCGAAACATTCTCCGTCACCATCTGTGCGATATCCTTATCACCCGTCGAAATAATCACTTTCAAACCCGCCGCTTCCGCTTGCACAGCCAGCGTTCCAATCACATCATCCGCCTCAACGCCAGATTCCATCACCAACGGCAGCCCCATCGCCTTTATCAATTTATGCAAGGGCTTAATTTGCTCCCTTAACTCCTCCGGCATCGCGGATCTATTTGCCTTATATTCCGGATACATATCATTGCGGAATGTTTTTCCTGGCGCATCGAAAATAACGCCTACATAGGCATCAGGGTAATCTTTCATCAGCTTTTTGAGCATGTTGCTTACACCCAAAATCGCATTGGTGTACTCGCCTTTAGAATTCGTTAGCAACGGTAAGGCGTGATAAGCACGGAACAAATAAGAAGAGCCGTCGACCAGCACCAAGGTTTTTTCAGTCATCAAAGGTATCCAATAAAGAAGTATGTCTCTGATTATACCCAAGGCACATGCGTTTCACACAATCGATATCATGCGTTTAATTTAGGCCTATACTGTCTATATACCCAGCGTATTATGCAAAAAACGAGGCGCCCTATGAGTAAGCAAAAACGTGAAGCATGGAAAGTTTTTCAGATTATCGCTGAATTTGTCGACGGTTTTGAGCAGCTATCCAACATTCGGCCAGCCGTCAGCTTATATGGTTCCGCCAGATTAAAAGAAGGCCACCCTGACTATCAACGCGCAGAGGCGATTGCACTTGCTTTATCTAATGCTGGATTTTCCGTTATCAGCGGCGGCGGCCCAGGTATTATGGAGGCGGCCAATAAAGGCGCGTTTAAGGGTTCATCATCCAGCATTGGACTGAATATCCAATTACCACATGAACAACACACAAACCCATATCAAGATATCAGCTTAAATTTTAGACATTTTTTCGCCCGTAAAGTGATGTTTGTTAAATATGCCAGCGCCTACGTGGTGCTACCGGGTGGCTTTGGCACATTGGATGAACTGGCCGAAATACTGACCTTAATTCAAACGGGTAAATCACGAAAAATCCCCATCATTTTAGTGAACGAAGGTTTTTGGCGCGGCTTAATCGATTGGTTTACCAAAACACTATTAGACGCTGGAACAATAACGGAAAGCGACCTCGATCTTTTTCAAATATGCGAAACCCCCGATGAAGTCCTAAAAGCCATCTTCAACTTCTACGAACAACGTGGCTTTGCACCGTCTGCTGAAGAGGAAGAAGTGCTGATGGAGTTGTAATTTAATTGGCTAACAGCAAGTTGTACAAACCTCCTCGGATAATGGCATAATTAAACAAAATTAAAGCCACAGGAAAAAACATGCGTCGCATACTAGCTGTTCTTGCATCATTAATGTTCACTTACACTACTAACGTACTGGCAGCGGACATCCAGCCTGCGGTTGTTCCAGAACCTCCTGAATTGCCTGCCCAAATTGTCAGTGGCGAGAACATGGCCCCGGACATCACCATTACCCGCAAGAAAAAAGAAACCATCACCGAATACAGCGTAAACGGCAGCGTCTACATGGTAAAAATTTCTCCTGAAAACGCACCTGCTTATTACATGATTGATACCGATGGTGACGGCAACCTAGAAACACGCCGGTCTGCACTTGAAGAAGGCATGAATATCCCTCAATGGCTATTGATTAGCTGGTAAAACTCAACTCGTTTTCACATTATGTCGGTTTACACGGTCGTTGAGCGCGCTCAACTAATTCAGCATTTAAAAAGTTACCCATTGGGCGAATTGGTTAATTTCGAAGGCATTAGCTCGGGTATTGAAAATACAAATTATTTCGTCACCACAACTAACGGTGACTATGTGCTCACCCTTTTTGAAGAGCTCAAAGCTGAAGATTTACCCTATTTTCTATCTCTAATGGATTTTGTTGCGGACCAAGGCATCCCAAGCGCGCGCCCAATTCGCAACAATGCTAGGGAATTCTTATCCGTGCTAAATGGTAAACCTGCCGCCATCGTTGAGAAGCTCTCGGGTAACGACATTGAACATCCTAATGTCATTCAGTGCTCAGTGATTGGTAAAACAATGGCGCAATTGCACTTAGCCAGTTTAAAGCTCGATATTTCTCGAGAAAATGGCCGTGGTGGCAATTGGCGGAAGCAGGCTGCACATTTGCTCGCACCGTTAGTCGATCAGCACTCAGCAGACATCATTCGAGATGAATTAAAATTCCAAACTGATTACGATACATTAGGGCTACCAAGAAACGTGATTCACGCCGACTTGTTTCGAGATAACGCCCTATTTTGTGGCGACGAATTATCCGGTATTATTGATTTTTATTACGCCTGTAACGACTACTTTATCTACGATATCGCGGTGGCCGTCAATGATTGGTGCGCAGAGCCAAACGGTACGCTTAACCAAGAAAAGTTTAATGCCTTCATGCGCGCTTACCAAGCTATCAGGCCTTTAACTACTGATGAAATTAAACATTGGCCAATGATTATCCGTGCAGCAGCTTTCCGCTTTTGGTTATCAAGGTTACGCGATGTACACTTTCCCAAAGAAGGTGAAATGACACACCTTAAAGACCCCGACGCTATGAAGCGTATTCTAATCGCACGCCGAGGTTTGCCAGACAATTACTTGATAGGCTGATACTCACTTTAGCCCCCCATGCTCCAACCCTTCATCAATTTCATCGACCGCACTAACCAAGTCATTTCATCGGCGGTGTCTTGGTTAACCGCGCTCATGGTCGTTACGATGTTCGGCATCGTGGTGTTACGCTACGGCTTCAATATCGGCTCCATCGCCGCCCAAGAATCCATCACCTACATGCACGGGCTGGTTTTCATGCTGGCCATTGCCCATACGCTTAAAATTAACGGCCACGTTCGTGTTGATATTTTGTATCAACGCTTTGGCGATCGGGGCAAAGCATGGGTCAACCTACTTGGCTCAATTTTTTTACTGCTGCCTGTTGGCGGCTTTATCCTTGCTATAAGTTGGGAATACGTCGCTACCTCGTGGTCCTATTACGAAGGCTCTAGAGAAGCCGGCGGTATCGATGCGGTTTTTTTGTTGAAATCACTGATTCCCTTGATGGCCGGCTTACTGTTATTACAAGGGCTCTCTGAAGCGCTGAAATCGATTCGCACATTAACCGGTAAAACTGATGGACGGTAGTATCGCCTTATATATGTTTGGCGCTGTGTTCATCGTTTTGTTGATGGGCTACCCCGTTGCTATCAGCCTTGCCGGCACCGCGTTAGCGTTTGCCTTTGCCGGTGAATATTTCGGCACCTTCGACGCTGACTTTTTAGAAGCGCTGCCCAATCGCTTATTCGGCATTATAGAAAACGACACCTTGGTCGCCGTGCCGCTGTTTGTCTTTATGGGCGTGATGCTAGAAAAATCTAAAGTCGCAGAAGGCTTGCTGGAAAATATGTCCAAACTGTTCGGCACCTTACCCGGCGGGCTCGGTTTTTCAGTCATTTTAGTCGGCATGTTAATGGCCGCCAGCACCGGCATTGTTGGCGCAACCGTAGTGACCATGGGGCTTCTATCTTTACCCACCATGCTCAAGCGCAATTACGACCCCGCGCTGGCTTGCGGCACCATTTGCGCATCCGGCACGCTGGGGCAAATCATTCCGCCCTCTATTGTTTTAGTGTTATTAGGCGATGTTATTTCATCTGCCTACCAACAAGCACAACTGGACATGGGCATTTTCTCGCCCGAAACCATCTCCGTTGGCGACCTATTTGCCGGCGCTTTAATACCCGGCATTCTCCTCGTTGTTTTATACATGCTGTACTTAGCTGGCGTCGCATTTTTCAAACCGTCTGCCTGTCCGCCGTTACCCAAACAAACATCCGACAGCGGCTTATTCATCGACCTAGCCAAAGGCTTATTCCCGCCGCTTATTCTTATTATTGCTGTACTGGGCTCCATTATTGGCGGTGTTGCCACACCCACAGAAGCCGCATCGGTAGGCGCAATGGGCGCCACCCTGCTGGCTTATTTAAAGAAACAACTCAGCATTAAGCAATTAAAGGCCGTTTCCCAAAGCACCACGCAAGTCACCAGCATGGTGTTTTTTATTCTGATTGGCGCATCGTTGTTTTCTTTGGTGTTTAGAGGCTTTGGCGGCGATGAGCTGATTGAAGAGTTGCTATCGGACTTGCCCGGCGGCGTATTTGGCGCCATGCTGGTCGTGATGCTGGTGATGTTTTTACTCGGTTTCGTTTTAGACTTTATTGAAATCACCTTTGTTGTCGTACCCATCGTCGCACCCATTTTATTGGCCATGGGCATTAGCCCCGTGTGGCTAGGCATTATGATTGCACTAAACCTACAAACATCCTTTTTAACGCCACCGTTTGGCTTTGCTTTATTTTACTTACGCGGCGTTGCACCGGCTGCTATTAAAACCAGCCAAATTTACAAAGGCGTTGTTCCCTTCATTGCCATACAGCTTTTTTTGCTTAGCTTATTAGCGGCATGGCCAGAACTTGCCACGTGGTTACCCGGCGTTATTTACGGCAATTGATTTAAATCAATTAATGCATGTAATAACTTTGTTTTTATATGGGTCAGATATAGACTAAGTGCAACAAAAAATGGAATTCAAATGTCCTCTGTTATAAGCGAAAGAATTAACACCCCAAAAAACACTCGAACCGTGTTACTCAATACGGGTACAGCTGAACTAAAGCGCGAAGAAATCCGCGACTATCTACACAATACTTTTCAGCTTGAAGAACAATTATATGAAGTGCTTAAAAATGACGAAGCGTTTTATTTACGCGCTGAATCGTTGCGCCACCCACTGGTTTTTTATTACGGGCACACTTCTACCTTTTTCATCAACAAACTCACGCTAGCATCGCTTATTAATCAGCGCGTTAACCCACGTTTCGAATCCATTTTTGCGGTGGGCGTGGATGAAATGTCTTGGGATGATTTAAATGAGGCTAATTACGATTGGCCGACCATTGACGACGTTCGTGATTACCGACAAACGGTTTTTAAACTCATCGATGCGCTAATCACCTCCTTACCTCTGGATTTGCCACTCACGTGGGAAAGCCCTTTTTGGCCTATCTTGATGGGCATTGAACACCAACGCATTCATATCGAAACGTCATCGGCGATTATTCGCCAAATGTCGTTAGAACATTTGCAACAACACCCCACCTGGAATGTATGCCCACATAACGGCGACGCACCGACCAATCAACTGCTAAACGTCGTAAGCGGGCAAGTTAGGTTGGGCAAAGATAAAGATCACGCCACATACGGCTGGGATAATGAATACGGCGAAAAAACAGCTGATGTTGACTCGTTTTCTGCCAGCAAATACCTTGTTTCCAACGGTGAATTTCTCAGCTTTGTTAAAGACAACGGCTACCAACAAAAAAAATACTGGACAGATGAGGGCTGGAATTGGGTTCAATACATACAACCCGAACACCCGCTGTTTTGGGTTAAAAAAGAAGACCATTATGTGCTGCGTACTTTGCTGGACGAACAGCCCATGCCGTGGAACTGGCCAGCCGAAGTTAACTACCTTGAAGCCAAAGCATTTTGTAACTGGCTAAGTGATAAAATAGGCAAATCCATCCGCCTACCTTCCGAGGAACAATGGCACCACCTACACCAATTGCACAACATTCCCGACCAACCCGAGTGGGACAAAGCACCCGGCAATATCAACCTAGAACATTGGGCGTCTGCCTGCCCTGTTGATCACTTTGCCTTTGGTAAATTTCACGATTTAATCGGCAACGCATGGCAGTGGACAGAAACCCCCATCAGCGGGTTTGATGGCTTTGAAGTGCACCCTTTGTACGATGACTTTTCAACACCCACGTTCGACACCCGCCACAACATAATAAAAGGCGGCAGCTGGATTTCAACCGGCAACGAAGCCACCAAACACGCGCGCTACGCTTTTAGACGCCACTTTTATCAACACGCTGGCTTCCGCTATGTGGAATCCAATCAACCTTTAGAGAAACCAATCGCTATGTACGAAACCGATACCGCTGTCTCACAATATTGCCACTTTCACTTTGGCCCCAGCTATTTTGATGTGGAAGACTTATCAGCCCACTGCGCACGTTTATGTATGGAGAAACTGCAAAATAAACCCACTGTTCGCGCGTTGGATTTAGGTTGCGCTGTTGGTCGAGCATCGTTTGAACTGGCTCAAGACTTTGATCACGTTACTGGTATCGACTTTTCTGCTCGCTTTATTCGCATCGCTCATCAAATGCAGCAAAAAGGTAACATTCATTACGAGCTGATTGAAGAAGGCGAAATTGTCTCTTTCCACGAACAAACTCTAGAACAGCTCGGCTTAAGCAAAAACAAAGAAAACATAGAGTTTTTCCAAGGTGATGCGACTAATTTAAAACCCCAATTCACAGACTACGATTTGGTCCTCGCTATCAACCTTATCGACAGGCTACGCACCCCTGCTGTATTCCTAGACGACATTCGTCACCGAATTAACGTGGGCGGCTTATTGGCTATTGCATCACCCTACACATGGCTCGAAGAATTCACCCCAAAAGAAAACTGGTTGGGAGGCATCCGTAAAGATGGCGAACCGTTCTCAACACTAGATGGCCTAAAAGAACACCTAGGCAAGCATTTCCAACTGGTTAATGAGCCAACTGACGTACCGTTTGTGATTCGTGATACAAGCCGTAAATTCCAACATAGCTTTAGCCAGTTAAGTATTTGGGAGCGCACCAGCTAAACATGAGCGAAGCGCCTGATACTGCCGTTACCGTTTCGATTGCCCGCAAGGTCATACGCGGCAGGGAAAAGGAATATGAAGCTTGGCTGCACCGTATTTCTCAAGTCGCCATCAGCTTTCCTGGGCACCAAGGTGTACACGTATTAAAACCATCTGAAAAAACAGGTGGCGAATATGTGCTCATCGTTGGCTTTAGTAGTTACGAGCATCAAAAGAATTGGGAGGAATCAGAACAAAGGCAACATTTTTTAGATGAGCTTGATGAACAGGAGCTCATCGAAGGGTGCACAAAAATTAAAAAAGTATCTGGCTTAGAATTTTGGTTCACCCTACCAGAAATACCCCGTCACGCAGCACCTAACCGACACAAAATGGCATTGGTCCTCATCGTCGTGGTGTTTACCTTACTGTTCAGCATCAACCTGGCATTCGGGCAATGGCTTAATGTCTTACCACTGGCTTTAAAGCTAGCCATCATGGTCACAGGGCAAGTGTTGTTGATGACGTATTTAGTGATGCCAGCCGTTACCCGCGCTCTAAAAAACTGGCTATACAAGTAATTCAAAAATTAATATTTCAATTGGAGAAATAATTAAATGAATACCGTTATTGATAATGTGGACTACGGACCATTAGCGCAGTTAATTGGCAAATGGTACGGAAATATTGGGCTTGATATTGCCCCCGATATAAATTCAAACCCCGATAAAACCCCATTCACAAACGATATCGTATTTACCACCGCTGGCACTGCTGAGAATGCTGAAGAGCAAAAATTAGTCGCTATTAAATACCACCATGTCGTGCGAAAAGCCGATAACGGTCATATATTTCACGACCAAATTGGACATTGGATTTACGAGCCAACCACCAACATCATTATGCATTCACTCACGATACCTAGAGGCGTTTGCCTTCTAGCTGGCGGAGTGTTTAAAGACAATCAGCATGAAAGTATTTTTGAAGTCGAAGCTAAAGCTGGTAGTGACACGTATGGCATTATTCAATCCCCTTTTATGCTTGAAAAAGCAAAAACCAACGCGTTCAAAATGAAATTGACTGTAAAAGGTGACGAATTAACCTATCACGAAGTAACGTCTTTACATATATACGGAAAAGATTTTGAGCACGTAGACAGTAGTAAACTTCAACGTGTTACTTATGATCAAGACTAAACTTTTCCTTTTAAAATCACGGCACAGGTCTTAATCCTTAAATGAATACGCCATAACCTACGCCAAACGTTCGGTTAAAGAAGTTAAAAACCACAATGGACGCATTATATCTTTAGGCAAATATAGCGAATCTGTTGCGGGCGACATGTCTCCGCGCCAAGTCTTTATACTTGTGGAATGGGCATCAAAAGATGCTTTTGATAGTTACTGTAACGACCCAGCTCTAGCTGATTTACACCCACATCGAGAAAATGGAACCAAAGATTACATTTGGCAACTGTTTGATAAAATTGAAGACCTTAGGCCTATTTTTAATTAGCACTCTTCGTTTGGCTTTATACACTAAAACTTTCACCCTAAATACGTATCCGCTCTTAACCATTTACAACAATAAAAACAAACCATGCACCAACAAATTTTAAAATTTTGGTTTGAAGAATTAACGCCATCGCAATGGTGGGTAAAAAACGAACAACTGGATCAGTTGATTACGGACAGGTTTTCAGACATTCACGCTAAAGCAAGCCAATGCGAGCTCTTTGAATGGCGGGATACAGCTGAAGGTAGGCTGGCTGAAATCATTGTTTTGGACCAATTTTCAAGGAATATGTTTCGAGACTCGCCACTCTCTTTCGCTAATGATTCGTTGGCTTTGGCCTTAGCTCAAGAAGCGATTTTATTTGGGGCTGATAAAGAACTGAGCCCAGTACAACGCAGTATTCTTTATTTACCCTGCATGCATAGCGAATCTTTAAAAATACACGAGGTCGCCATGCTCTTGTATCAAAAGAATGGCATAGAATCGAACCTTACCTTTGAAATAAAACACAAGGAAATCATCGAGAAGTTCGGTCGTTACCCGCACCGAAATATAGTGCTGGGTAGAACCTCTACAAAAGAAGAAATTGAGTTTTTAAAGCAGGAAGGGTCAAGCTTTTAGCAGCCTATTCGCACCCTTCTCAATTATCCTTATATATCAGCTTACAAACACCTTCCCTTTCTAAACTTTCTTTTTCTTATGTAGAAAGATAACGGCCATACCGGCCAAGAATGAACCCGACGCCATCATAATGGCGATATTTTCAAAGGCCAATCCTGCTGCGAATAAAAACCCAGGAATCATCGGGCCAAGCACAGCTCCACCACGGCCAACGCCCAGCACTAAGCCTGCACCCGAGCCTAAAACTGAAGATGGGAAACTACTTGCAAAGAGCCCAAAAAAGCCTGAAATAGCGGCCATAACGAAAATACCTGCAAAGAAACCCATCGCCTTCATGTTCGCTAAACTATCTGTAAAGTGTGGGAATAACGCCACCCCTACCGCCGTCAGTATAAGACTGGTTAGCATCAATGGACGAATGGGTAAAAAACGAGCACCCAAGCCTATACCGATAGCACCAAGAATGCCGCCTAAACTTATAACGCCTAACACCTCGGTTGCTTGAGACGCGGTGTAACCTAAGTCTGTTACGACTGTGGGCAGCCACTTTACAAAATAATAGTACGTCATAACATTGCCGAAATAGGCAAAACCTAATATCAAAGTGGTGTGCCGCAAGCTCGGGTTGAACAAGCTTTTCATTCCAACAACTTCCGCTTCTTGATCGGCTGCTAATGGGAATGCCTCCGGCGGTGTATGCCCGAAGCGACGCATCGTTTTTTGTATCTTCTCCAAAGCGCCAGCAGGCCGCTTACGGTTCAAGAATGAAATAGTTTCCGGCACATAAAAATAAACCAGTGGGATAAACAAGAAGCTCAAAAATGAACCCAGATAAAAGGTAATCCGCCAATCATACTGTTTAAGTAAAGGCGCAAGAAAAGCAGCGCCAAGGTAAATCCCTAACGGAAAACCACCCGCTACCAAGGTGACCGATAATACTCGATTCTTATCATTACAAAAATCCGAACAGGTAGCCGTTGCTGTAGCGAGTATGCAACCGATACCGAGACCAGTGAACAATCGAGCCGCACCCAACACGTAAATATTTGGTGCCAAGCCCGCAACAAACATACCAAGGGTTACAATGCTAAGCCCACCCAGCATGGTCAGACGCCGACCATGGCTATCGGCCAATGATCCAAGAAAAATTGACCCCACGGCCATGCCAGCTAGTTCAAGCGACAGAACAATACCAAGGATGGATTTTGACAAACCCCATTCTTGAGTTATGCCAGGGGCCGCAAAGGCGATAGATAAAACGTCATAGCCATCTAGCGCTAATGTCCCAATGCAAATGGCAACAATTACCCACTGCCCAAAACTCATCGCGTCTATTTTCAATCGCTCAATTGCGTTTACGTCACTCGACATGTTGATTCCTTATTTTTATGTGCGTTTCCATGGTTGCGCCCATCAGGTACTCATACCTAGGACAGCGCGCCAAAAAAAGATACAGTCTAGCCCATTCTCAACCGAGTAACACCCCCGCCCTTATAATGTTCGCACCATCGCTACCTTTTGCATCAATACGGCAATAGCATTTCCTTTTAACCATCCGTTATACTTCAACAAAACAATCACAGAACACCCCACATGCAAGCAGACATCTTAACCACCATCATTCTTCCCGCATCGCTATTTATCATCATGTTTGGCATGGGGCTAACGTTACAAACAACCGATTTCACCCGTGTTTTAAAACAACCTAAAGCAATGTTTATCGGGCTATCAGCACAAATGCTTGCGTTACCCATCATTGCATTTTCAGTGGCTTTGCTTTTTAACTTACCGCCTGAGCTGGCTGTTGGATTAATGATTATTTCTTTCGCGCCCGGCGGCGCAACATCCAATATGTTTACCAACATCGCCAAAGGTGATGTTGCACTATCCATTAGCCTAACGGCTGTATCCAGCTTAATAACACCGTTCACTTTGCCACTGTTTGCTGTATTAGCGATGGATTACTTTATGAGTAGCGGTGAAGCGTTCAACCTGCCGCTACTAAAAACCGTTATGCAATTACTCGTTATATCTGTCGTGCCGGTCATTATCGGTATGCTGATACTGTCAAAGTGGCAAAAAGCAGCAGGTAAAATTGAACCTGTTATCAAAGTGTTTTCTATCGTATTTTTATTCTTAATTATCGTCGCGATTATTTTAAAAAATAAAACACAAATGGCAGGCTTCTTTTTACAAACAGGGTTGGCCACTTTAACGTTAAATATATTGGTGTTGGCCTTAGGTTATGGGTTAGCCAAATTGTTCAAGCTATCACGTGCGCAGTCTGTATCCATTGGTTACGAAGTGGGCATTCAAAATGGCACACTCGCCTTATTGGTAGCAGGTACGCTAATAGGCAATAGCACGATGATGATTCCTGCTGTTACTTATAGTATTTTGATGTTTATCACAGGCTTTCTATTTGGCTTATTTCTAAAAAAATACGCGTCCGATTAAAAACCCATTGAGCTATTTATAAATTTCTAGCCCGCATAAACGCATATTCAGACACCTCTGACCACTTCATCACTTGTTGTTGGAAACCGCTGTAAGACGCATATACCTTCTGCGAGAAGGCATCTCTATCCACAATCTCTTGCACCACCTCGTTTGACAACGCATGTAACTTTTTCAATACGTCATCCGGCAACGGTTTTAACTTAACGCCGTGCTTCGTCACCAAAGTATTTAAGGCGATATTGTTTTTCGCGGTGAATTCAGAAATCATGTCCATATTAGCGTCTTTACACGCGTGTTTTACGATAGCTTGTAAGTCAGTTGGTAATTGTGCGAAAGCATCTTTATTAATAAACGTTTCAAGCGTTGAGCCGGGCTCGTGCCAACCGGGGTAATAATAATTTTTTGCCGCTTTGTACAAGCCAAACGCCATGTCATTATAAGGGCCTACCCACTCGGTGGCATCAATTGCACCGGATTGTAATGAGGTGAAAATTTCACCGCCGGGTAAACTCACGGGCGTACCACCTGCGCGTTTGAGCACTTCGCCTCCCAAGCCAGGAATACGCATTTTTAGCCCTTTTAAATCATCAACCGAGTTAATGTCTTTACGAAACCAACCCGCCATTTGTACACCAGAGTTACCAATCGCTGTTGGAATTAGATTAAATCGGTCATACAGCTCCTCCCATAGCGCCATGCCGCCACCGTGATACAACCAGCCGTTGACTTCTTGCGCCGTCATGCCGAATGGAATGGCAGCAAAAAACTGCGTGGCTTCGCTTTTACCTTTCCAATAATATGCCGCGCCGTGGCCCATTTGTGCCGTGCCGCGGGAAACAGCATCAAACGCTTCAAAAGCAGGCACCAGCTCATTTGCGCCATACACTTTTATGCGGACTCTTCCCCCGCTCATTTCTTCAATCGTTTTCGCTAAATAGTTTGCGTTAGTACCAAGCACAGGAAAGTTTTTTGGCCATGTGGTGACCATTTTCCATTTGAATTCTGGCTTTGCCGCGTAGGCTTGCGAACCCATTGCCATTGCACCTGTTGCCAATGCGCCCGCACCAGCAGATTTAATAAAGTCACGGCGTTTCATGATGTTCTCCAGTATTAAATAATTTATGATAGGCTAATCTAAATTCACTCAAACGTCACCTAAACAACACGAAAAATGAAATCTCTCGAAAAAACAGTTGAACAAGCCTTATACGCATCTCGTTGGGTATTAGCCCCCCTATATTTAGGCTTAAGCCTTGCGCTAATTCTACTGACCATTAAATTTTTCCAAGAAGTCTTACACTTCTTCCCGTTAATTTTTTCTACGACTGAGTCAGACATGGTGCTAGTGATTCTTTCATTGGTGGACATGTCGTTGGTTGGCGGCTTGGTTATTATGGTGATGCTAAGTGGCTACGAAAATTTCGTCTCTCGCATTGATATTGAAGACGGCCAAGAAAAGCTCTCATGGCTTGGGAAATTAGACTCTGGCTCCTTAAAACAAAAAGTAGCCGCATCCATTGTCGCTATTTCCTCTATTCATTTATTACAAAAATTCATGGATGCTGATCATATCGATAATGATAAATTGATGTGGTACGTGATTATCCACATGACCTTTGTGCTGTCTGCTATTGGTATGGCATACGTTGATAGAATGAATCAGCACTAACTTAAAATTGACTCCCCTCTTGATGGGAGTAGCATCAATCTGATACGCAACGGATTGTGATAAATAAAATTAAACGAGGGTTTCACATGTCTGTTCACAAAAATATTATTAGTGCGCTATTACTTTTAACAGCTCTTATCGCTCCACTTGCCTCTGCCTCCAACGGGCTGTATGCATTAGGTTATGGCGCCCGGCAAACTGCTATCGCTGGTAGCGGCGTTGCTTTCCCGCAAGACCCGCTCATTGCTGCTATTAACCCAGCTGGCGTTGTGTTCGCTAGTGACCGCACAGAAATCAACTTACAATACTTCTCACCCAGTCGTTGATATGAAATAGAGGGTCCCGGCCCGATGGACCCACCTCCATACCCCACTAGTGTTGATAGCGACAGCGAAAACTTTTTCATCCCGTCTATTGGCATGAGTTGGAGCTTAAGCTCTGACGCTTCAATCGGTTTAGCCATTTATGGCAATGGCGGCATGAGCACCGATTACGCTTCGCACAATACGCCCTTAGGCATTGGCACGTTTGGCGGCGACGCTCTTAATGATGGTCATACAGGCGTCAATTATGCTCAAATTTTTACGAACCTAAGTTATTCAAGGAAATTTGCCGATGGCAAAGCCTCTTGGGGCGTAGGCGCAATTTTTAATTACTCTTACCTTCAAATGGAAGGGCTTTCAGGCTTCTTCATGTCTTCGGAAGACCCATCAAACCTGAGTGACCAAGGTTACGACCATGCATTTGGTGTAGGTTTAAGGTTAGGTGTACTAGGTGAAGTAATGCCTGGATTAAGACTTGCTGCATCTTACCAAACTAAAATAAGAAACACTTTTGATGACTATAAAGGCCTGTTTACAAACGGCGGCGAATTAGATATACCAGCCACTGCCCAAATTGGCCTCGCAGCAGACGTTGGTCCAGGCGTATTAACGCTCGATATTCAACACATTTATTACAGCGATGCAGATGCTATTGGTAACACCTCAACTTCACTTCTAACCGGCGCTTTGCTAGGTGATAGCGTTGGGTTTGGCTGGGATGACATGACTATCTTCAAAGCTGGATATACATGGGAAGGTCGTGATGACTGGACCTGGCGCCTTGGCGCAAGTTATGGTGACCAACCAATTCCTGATAAAGAAGTAACCTTCAACATCATCGCTCCAGCGACCATTGAGCAGCACTACACAGCGGGCTTCTCTAAGACGTTAGATAGCGGTAAAGAAATCAATGTAGCCTTTATGTATGCGCCTGAAAAATGCGTGTCGGGTAATGCGCTATTTGTCCCCGCGCGTTCCGTAGAATTATGCATGGATCAATATTCAATTGACGTGGGCATGTCGTTCTAAACGCACTTAACATCCATTAAAAAAAGGGGCTTAACAGCCCCTTCTTTGTGCGCCATAATAAACTCTTACAATATGGGTGGATTATATGAAATACAAGCAGCTTGGTAGAACAGGGTTAGACGTAAGCCTTATTGGCTTGGGCACTATGACCTGGGGCCGTCAAAACACGCAAGACGAAGGCTTTGAACAAATGGATTATGCCCTTGAACAAGGCATTAACTTTTTTGATACCGCAGAAATGTACGCAATACCGCCCTCAGCGGATACATGCGGCAAAACCGAAACAATTATCGGCAATTGGTTTGAATCGCGTAAAAATCGCGACAAAGTAATTCTTGCATCAAAGATTGCAGGGCCAGCCTTGCCTTGGATACGTGAAGGTAAATACCAAATTGATAGAAAGAATGTTCTGCTCGCCGTTGAAGACAGCTTAACCCGATTAAAAACGGATTATATTGACCTCTACCAATTACATTGGCCAAACCGCGGCTCGTATCACTTTGGGCAAATATGGGATTACAACCCCAGTTTTGACAAACAAGAAGTGGAAGATAATTTTGTTGACGTATTAGAAACACTCCAGCAACTTATTCAAGACGGCAAAATTCGCCACGTTGGACTATCTAACGAAACAGCCTGGGGAACCAGCAAATGGCTTGAATTGGCTGAAAAACTTGGCTTACCTCGCATGGCATCCATTCAAAATGAATATTCTTTAATGGCCCGCCATTTTGAACCCGATTTAAGCGAAATCGCCATTCACGAAGACTGTGGCTTACTGGCTTGGTCTCCACTGACACGCGGCATGATCAGTGGAAAATACCTTAATGGCGTTATCCCCGAGGGCTCGCGCTTCTCGATTGAAACGCGCGTTGAACACCGCGCCTGCCCACACACCGATGCAACCATTGAAGCCTATATTGCCTTAGCAAAACAGCATGATTTAGACGTCTGCCAAATGGCTTTAGCATTTGTGAATCAGCAGCCATTTGTTACCTCAAACTTGATTGGCGCAACAACCATGGAGCAGCTAAAAAGCAATATTGCTTCCATTGACATTGAGTTATCGCAAGACGTGCTGGATGGCATTAATGCCATACGAAGACAACACCCTATGCCGTTTTAGTAGAACATTAATCCGACATATTAACCTTGGTAATGACCTCGCTTGATACGTTATTAAAGGATGTTAAATCCTGCACTATTTGTCAGCAGCACTTACCCTTAGGCCCACGTCCCGTTCTTCAAGTTCACCCTAATGCGCGCATTCTAATTGCCAGTCAAGCGCCAGGAAGAAAAGTTCATGAATCGGGAATCCCGTTTGACGATGCCAGTGGAAATCGCCTACGTGATTGGATGGGGATATCCAAAGACGTGTTCTACGACGCCAAACAAATAGCTATTTTACCGATGGGGTTTTGCTTCCCCGGCACGGGAAAGTCGGGCGACCTGCCGCCACGACCAGAATGTGAAGCAACGTGGCGTAAACAATTGCTGGGCTTACTCCCCAACATACAAACGACGCTGGTAATCGGTATGTATGCACAGGCCTATCACTTTAAGATACGCAAACCTTCTGTTACGCAGCTGGTTTCAAATTGGAAAGCACATTGGCCGGCCCTTGTACCACTGCCGCACCCCAGCCCAAGGAATAATATTTGGTTACGCAAAAACCCATGGTTCGAGACACAACTCTTACCGCCATTAAAAAAACGCATCACAGACGTTCTAAAGTAACCGCTCTATGGATGCATTATTTGTTTTTATTTCTGCTTCATTCCTGCTCGCTTTATCGCCTGGGCCAGACAACCTGTTTGTACTCACCCAATCTGCCCAACACGGAAAGAAAGCCGGTGTTTTAATTACCTTAGGCCTCTGTAGTGGGTTGATTTTTCACACCGTCTTGGTCGCTTTTGGTTTAAGCCTGATCATGGAATCGTCGCTTGCAATCATCGCACTCAAATTATTTGGCGCGGGCTATTTGTTATACCTTGCCTTTAAAGCCCTTACCGCCACATCCAAACCCCTTCGTAGCGGCCCACAGTTAGCCGCTTATGCCTTGTACCGGCGCGGCATCATCATGAATATCAGCAACCCTAAGGTTTCATTGTTCTTTTTGGTGTTTTTACCCCAATTCATCTCGCCAGACGCTGGTTCCTATGTTTATCAAGTATTTCTATTAAGCGGGCTGTTTGCAATGACGGGCATGACTGTCTTCTTTTGCATTGCTTACGCGGGGGGAAGCTTGCAAGAGCGGCTAGCAAACAATCCAAAAATTCAAATACTGTTGAACCGTATAGCTGGCATTATCTTTATATTATTAGCTATAAACCTTTTGCTCTAATCTTCCTTTTTCAACTGAAAATTGCTATAGAATTATTCAACAAGCCATTACAAACTAATCCTTATGCCAATAAAAACTCGCGAACTGCATAACCACCATTTCGACTCAACTATTTGGAACGAGCTTAATTTTCGTGACGACGACATCATTATTGCGACCTATGCCAAGTCCGGCACGACGTGGATGCAGCAAATTATTTCCCAGCTTTTATTTAATGGTGACGACTCGCTTGAAGTAGCGGAAATGTCACCGTGGTTGGATTTGCGCATACCACCCAAAGACATTAAATTACCAATGGTTGAGGCACAATCACACCGTCGTTTTTTAAAAACTCACTTGCCCGTTGATGCCTTGGTTTTTTCTGATAAGGCCAAGTACTTATACATCGGCAGGGATGGCCGCGATGTGCTGTGGAGCATGTTCAACCACCACATTAATGCCAATGATGCGTGGTATAGCGCGTTGAATGACACCCCCGGCCTTGTTGGCGATCCCATCGAGAAACCACCTGAATCAATTCTAGATTACTTCCACGATTGGATTGAACACAATGGGCACCCTTGGTGGCCTTATTGGGAGAACATTAGAAGTTGGTGGGCGATTAAAGATTTACCCAATGTTTACATGGTGCACTTTGAGAACTTAAAACAAGATATGCCGGGTGAAATTCGCCGAATTGCTGCGTTCTTAGATATCCCGATTGATGAAACAACCTGGACTGATATTGTCGAACATTGTGGTTTTGATTACATGAAAAAAAATGCCGTCAAAAGCGTTCCCTTAGGCGGTGCTTTTTGGGATGGTGGCGCCGAAACATTTATTCACAAAGGCATAAATGGCCGCTGGCGAGATATTCTTAGTAAGCAAGACGTGCTTTTATATGAAAACAAAGTAAGCCAAGAGCTCAGCCCCGAGTGTGCGCATTGGTTAGCGACAGGGCAGATGCCCAGTAACTAACTGTTACTCAAACTCCATTTGCCGAAACATGGTGCTAGCGTTTCTTAAGCCCAGTTCGTCAAACACGTCTAAATGCTCATAAGCCGATTGGTCAATTTTCGTCGCGTCGTGCAAGGTGCCGTCATTTTCAAGTAACGCACTAATTTGTTCACGCATATAAACTAAATAATCTCGCGTGTATTTTGTCACCTCAGCCATATCGGTTGGCCCACCGTGTCCAGGAATCACTATTTGTGCCTTTAAGGCTGCAAATTTATCCCAGGTTTCAACCCATGCTCCGGTATCGGTATGCTCCATCACCGGCAGTATGCGTTTATGAAACGCCATATCGCCGGCAATGACGAGTTGTTGTTGGGGTAACCAAACAACAATATCCCCTGGGCTATGCGATGGGCCTAAGTGTAATAATTCAATCCGCTCGCCGCCTAACTCAATCACTTTCTTATCGCCAAACGTTTCATCGGGCAGTGTTAGTACGGTGCCCTTTGATTTGTCTTTACGGCCTTTTATCATTCTCGCTAAACTGTCGTGGCCGTACGTCTCAAGAACTTCCTTTGTTTCGCTATGGGCAATAATTAGCACACCCTGTTCTTTCCAATAGTTAGACCCCAACGCAGCATGGCCTTGTCCATTTTCCAACACGACGTACTTAACGGGTTGATCCGTTATTTTTTTAATTTCTTGATGGAGTGATTTAGCCAATAAATAATTATCACCCGCGTTAACAACTACCACGCCTTCTGAGGTGATGATGAACGTTAGGTTGTTGTTATGCCCTGAGTTCTCATAGGTTGGTGGCGCGGTTGCGCCAATAGCGGACCACACAGTATCCGTCACTTGTTGTGGCGCGCTAAACAGAATTGATTTATCGCTTGCAGTCGCTAACGTGCTGGCTAACAACGCAACCAGCATCAACAAACATTTAGTCTTCATTAATTTCATAACGGCCCCGTTATATCGCATCCAATTTTGCATACGCTAACATCAACCATTTACTGCCGGCTGATTCAAAATTCACTTGCACCCGCTCCTGCGCGCCAGAGCCTTCAAGGTTCAACACCACGCCTTCACCAAATTTGACATGTATGACCCGCTGCCCCATTCTGTAAGACCCCGTTGGCGCTGCGTTTAAACTAACGCTGTAACTGCTAGAAACTGGCCGAGTAACGCGCGCGCTCATGCGGACTTCTTGCATCAGTTCGGCTGGAATTTCTTTGATAAATCGTGATGGCATGGGGTAGGTTTCTTGCCCGTGCAAGCGGCGTGATTCGGCGTACGTTAAATACAACTGATCCATTGCACGCGTGATGCCCACATACGCCAATCGGCGCTCTTCTTCTAATTTTCCAATATCATCAACCGAACGTTGGCTTGGGAATAAGCCCTCTTCCATACCGGTTAAAAACACCAGCGGAAATTCTAAGCCCTTGGCTGAATGCAAGGTCATCAATTGCACACAATCTTCAAACTTATCGCCTTGTGCATCGCCTGCTTCTAATGCGGCATGGGCTAAAAACGAATCCAGTTCACTTAGGTTTTCATCTGGATCGGCTTCGTAGGAGAATTGCCGCGCAGCATTCACCAGTTCTTCCAAGTTTTCTACCCGCGCTTCGCCCTTCTCACCTTTTTCTTTTTTATGGTGCTCAATCAAACCCGAACGGCTAATCACTTGTTCTACTTGTTCAAACAAGGCCATCGACGATAAGTCTTTCTTAATCTGCCGAATAAGCGTCATAAAACCCGCTAACGCATTTAAGGCGCGCCCACTCAAGCCTAAGTTTTCACATAAGCCATTCGCCGCTTGCCACAACGTAACATCCTGCGCACGTGCCTGTTGACGGATAATGTCTAAGGTACGCGTGCCCAAGCCTCGCGTTGGCGTGTTAACGATCCGTTCAAACGCTGCATCATTTTCAAAATGGGTGGCCAGCTGCATGTACGCTAGGGCATTTTTAATTTCCATGCGCTCGAAGAATCGATGGCCGCCGTATACGCGATAAGGCACGCCTGCTGCCATCAAGTATTCTTCAAACAAACGCGACTGGGCATTAGAACGATACAAAATAGCGGCTTCGGCTCGCGCATGGCCACTGCTGGCCCAATCTTTAATTCTATCCACCACAAAACGTGCTTCGTCTTGGTCGTTGTAACCGGAATACAGGGAAATCAATTCGCCGTCTTCGCCATCGGTCCACAACTCTTTGCCCATGCGCCCTTCGTTATTAACTATGAGTGCATTAGCCGCACCTAAAATGGTGCTGGTAGAACGGTAGTTCTGTTCCAGCCGAACCACCTTATGGCTGGGGTAATCTTTTTGAAAACTGTAAATATTTTCAATTTTTGCGCCGCGCCAACCGTAAATTGATTGGTCATCGTCACCCACCACATACAGGTTTTCTGACTCTTGCGTTAACAACCGTAACCACGCATATTGAATGGTATTAGTATCTTGAAACTCATCCACCAACACGTGTTTAAACCGTTGCTGATAGTGCACCCTGACCTCATCGTTGTCACGTATCAACTCATGCGCGCGCAATAATAATTCGGCAAAATCGACCAAACCAGAACGCTGGCAGGCACGCTCGTATTCGGCGTATATTTCCAGCATCTTCTGTTCAATAGGGTTGCTGGAAGGCGGAATATGTTTTGCTCGCTTACCTTCGTCTTTTTGTGCATTGATAAACCATTGAACCTGACGTGGCGGCCAGCGCGCATCATCCACATCCATTGCTTTTAACAAGCGCTTAATCATGCGGAATTGGTCATCAGAATCGAGTACTTGAAACGCATCCGGCAAGCCTAATTCTTGTGAATGCATGCGTAACAGGCGATGCGCAATACCGTGGAATGTTCCTATCCACATGCCACCAACCGGCGTTTTTAGCATAGCCTGAACGCGCTCGCGCATTTCTCCCGCTGCTTTATTGGTAAACGTCACCGCCAAAATACCGAACGGCGATACGCCTTCTACTTGCATCAACCAAGCAATCCGATGAACCAGTACCCGCGTCTTACCACTGCCTGCTCCCGCCAGTATAAGCGCCGATGTTTCAGGCGCACTAACGGCATCGCGCTGAGCGTCGTTTAATCCGTCTAATATATGTGAAATATCCATGTTGATAGTTTACCGTCATTCAAGTTAATTGGCCTTGTCTGTTTGACATATATAAGGAAATACTTTTATATAGGCTCATGGATGATACCGTTAAAAAGGAAGCGTTAACGATTGGGCATTATGAAGATAATGCAGCGGCGTATTGGGGAGGCACAAAAGCCCACGACGTATCACAAAATATCCAAGCCTTTTTACACGCCTTGCCCAAAAATCAAGCCCTCGATATTCTCGACTTGGGTTGCGGGCCAGGCCGTGATTTACACCATTTCAAATCACTGGGACATAACGCGATTGGCCTTGATGGCTCTAAAACCTTTTGCGAGATGGCCACCGCACATTCAGATTGCCCAACGATTAACGAATCATTTGTGAACATGGATTTATCAAATCACAAATTTCACGGTATATTTGCAAACGCCTCACTGTTTCATGTGCCTGCGAATGAATTATTAAATGTATTAAAAAAACTATTCGAATGCCTACTCCCAGGCGGCATTTTATTTACATCTAACCCACGCGGCAACGAAGAAGGCTGGCAGGGGCAGCGTTATGGGAATTATTTAGAACTTGAGCAGAGCAAAGCATATTTAGACAGCGCAGGTTTTAATGTGTTGCACCACTACTATCGCCCAGAAGGCAAGCCGATTGAACAGCAGCCCTGGCTAGCCATGGTCTCTCAACGACGCTGACTCTTATACAACTCAGAATTTAGAGGTTGTTTTAACATGCCATCCAACCTATCCCATTGAGTTTGATCAAATGCGTCACCCAAGCCAAATCTAATATTTTGCGGATCTTCACGCAAACGAAAACTGCCAAATAAACGATCCCAAACCGACAACAAACTGGCGTAATTTGAGTCCGTTTCTTCTCTGATGTGAGAATGATGCACCCAATGAATGCGTGGCGTAACAATAAATATTCTAAGCAGTTTATCTAGCCCATCTGGAATGGCGACATTGCTATGATGAAATAGAATAATGGGCAATAAAATCAATTCATACACCAATAAGTGCCCAATAGACAAACCAATCAGCGGCAAAATTAATAGTCGAATTGCACTAGAATATAAAATTTCTACTGTATGAAATCGCACCGCCGAGCTTGCATCCATCGCAGCGTCTGAATGGTGTACCGCGTGGAAACGCCAAAAAAAGGGAACCAAGTGATTAATACGGTGCCAGCAATATTGCCAGCAATCAAACAGTATTAGCCCAATAAACAATTCAATAATTGGCGGGAGCTCTATCCAATTAAGCACGCCAAATTGATGCTCTTCCGCCCAACTTGTCACCGTTAATACTAGTCCCGCAAATAAAAACCCCGCGATAACAGCGTTTATAACACCCAAAGCGATATTCGAACTATCGTGTTTTAACTTCCCACCTTTTAAGTTGAACATTGGGTAAGCTGCTTCCAATATCCAAAGCAAGCCAAGAACCATTGCAATCAGAATAGGCTTCAGTAATGGGTCAATATCAAACATACGCTATGATAACCCATCAATAAAAACAATCATCGCCCAAAAATATAAAAGTTCTACAAATACAACGTCACCTATTCGCTGGGTTTTCTTACTGATTATTGCTACTAATCTATTAACTTGGCTTAGCATTATTAGCCGGCTTGGCAAGTTCAAGTCGAGCATGGTTAGCGTTTGCTTATTGCTGTACATAGTGCGCCTGTTAATGCCATTCACCCTATTAAACAAGATTGTTTAATAGCTAGCGCTCTGTTCGAAGACGCTTAATAAGTAAACAACTGGCCCCGTTATTTAATTCAAAAAGATGTTTTTTTGAATTAGCTTTGTAAGATTCTTTATTCTCACTAGGTCTTAAAGACAAGAGAGCGAGACTACTCTCTTACATATTTCAATTTTCCAAGGAGATCTACAATGAATGCATATAAATCAACAGGTATCGCACTAGCAATAGCTGCAGCGGCTATGATGGGCACAACAGTAGCAACAGCAAGCCCAGATTCAAGCAAAAGCGCGTCTCAAATGGTCCACTGCTACGGCGTTAACAAATGCGGCGGCCATAATGATTGCAAAACCGCTTCAAACGCTTGCATGGGCAAAGCATCTTGCAAAGGTACGGGTTATGTAAAAGTATCTGAAAAAGCGTGTGATGATATCGGTGGTAAAGTAGGCGAATAAAACAACGCGCCTGATGAACAGCCATTGCGCTTTTGATTTAAAAGCGCAATGGCCTATTTCCTCTTCCAGCTTTTTAAATAACCATGACTAACAACCGCCCTTTTCTTGGTTTTGGACTCGGTTTACGCACCGATCATTATCAACACGTTATTGAAAAAAAACCGCAAGTTGATTGGTTTGAAATTATTTCCGAAAACTACATGGTGCCAGGTGGCAAGCCGCTTGCCAATTTAGACAAAATTCGCGCCGATTACCCGATGGTGATGCACGGTGTATCGATGTCTATTGGCAGTACAGACCCGCTAAATATGCAGTACCTAAAAGACCTGAAAACGCTGATTCAGCGCGTAGAACCGTATTGGTATTCCGACCACTTATGCTGGACCCACGTTAAACAAACGAACAGCCACGATTTATTACCCTTGCCCTATAACGAAGCGACCATTACCCACATCGTTGATCGCATCAGCCAAGTACAAGATTTTATCGGCAGACCGATGCTAATTGAAAACTTATCCAGCTACGTGACCTATAACGAGTCTGAGATGCCTGAATGGCAATTCTTTAACGACATTGCTAAACGTTCCGGTTGTTACCTGTTACTCGACATTAACAATATTTTTGTTAGCGCAAACAATCATCACTTTGAACCGGTCGATTACATCAACGGCGTGGATATAGACAACGTAATGCAGTTCCACCTTGCTGGACACAGTTACCAAGGCGATATGATCATAGACACCCACGATCATGATGTATGCGACCCCGTTTGGGATTTATACGCCATCGCATTAAAGCGGTTTGGCGCCGTTAGCACCATGATTGAACGAGACGATAATATTCCTGATTTTCCTGAGTTGCGTGCAGAATTGGCGATAGCAGAAAAAATTGCCGCCGATGTATTGACACCCAATGAATTACTGATTTCAGGCCAACCTGTTTTGCAAGGAGCCGCATAATGTCTGCTCTACAACAACTACAGCATGAGTTTATCGATTACCTTTTAGGCTCCCCTTCAAACATCGCCAGCCACATTCAGTCCACGCGCACTTATTCGGCAAAAGAGCGGCTCAACATCTACGCTTACGCCTACACAGCTCGTTTAAAAGAAGCGATTGAAACCGATTACGAAAAACTTCACCTTTATTTGGGTGATGAACAATTTGACCAGTTATTGGAACGCTATGTAGATAAGTACCCTTCACAGCACACCAGTCTTCGGTACTTTAGCGCATCAATGGCTACCTTATTACGCGAAGAAGCGCCTTATAATGAGTTGCCGGTCTTGGCCGAAATTGCCAGCATAGAAGCCGCCTTTACAGACAGTTTTGACGCAAAAAATGCCAAGCAAGCCACCTTAACGGAACTAGCCGAACTACCATCTGAAGCCTGGGAGAGCCTGAGCTTTAATTTTCAGCCCTCTCTGCAACTATTACCGTTTATGTTTAATTCATTTGCCGTATGGAAAGCACTAACCGATGAAGAGACACCGCCTGATACAGAACAACATGAACACACCAATGTATGGCTTATGTGGCGAGACATTGAGCTCATCAGCCGCTATCGCCCTTTATCAGAACCTGAGGCAGCCGCTCTTAATATAGCGGTAAAAGGCGACTCATTCCCCACCCTCTGTGAAGAGCTTCTCAACCATTTTGATGAAGATGAAACGCCCATTAAAGCCATTGGCTTTTTACAAACATGGGTCCAAGAAGGGCTGATATCAAAGTTCAATCACGAATAGCAAACGGAAACAGCTTATGGAATTTACGCTACGCTTCAGCACCTTATGTCTTGTATTGCTGATGAGTTCACTGTCTGTATTTGCAGCCAATAACGCCATTAATATTAATGCACAAGGCGTGGCCATACATGGCTTCGACCCCGTGGCTTATTTTACTGATGGCAAACCCGTAAAGGGCAACGATACTATGCATTACCAGTGGTCAAACGCTACGTGGTTATTCGCTAATGCCAACAACCAACAAGCCTTTATCGACTCACCAACACGATACGCGCCTCAATTTGGTGGCTTTTGTGCCTATGCTGCCAGTTCTGGGCACTTTGCCGACACCGAACCCGATGCATGGAGCATTGTTAACGACAAACTTTATTTAAATTACAACCAATCCGTTCGTGGAATTTGGAACGCCAATCGTAACGCGTTTATTCGCAAGGCAGAAGAACATTGGCCAACGATGCGTCAATGAGTTAAGCCCATAATTTTATTATGGCAGCCACTTGTTTTTCAACAAGTACGACAGAACAGCTAATTTTTTAGCGTCCAATATCAACAAACACAATACTTATCCGGATTAAATTGACAACTCAATTAATTGGAGTAATCTTTCCTTAAGACCTATTGAAATATGGATATCTTGAGCGTTCTGGCGGGAGGGACACCCAATGGATGTTTTTTTATCTCGGTTATCTTATTTAACAACTCCGCACGAGCTGGAAACGCTCGTTCAGTCCATATTATCCAAAAAATTTCACATCCCTTTTACTGACGAGTATGAACTCGTCCGCTGCACCGTGTTGGAAATACAAGATGACAACGGCAATATTGAATGTCACGGTTTATTAAAAATATCGCCCGATAACGCAGCCCAGTGGTTTATCAAAAACAGTCATGAAGAAAAAATGCACGGTAAGCGATTATTAGCACATAAGTATGTTATTCGTGATTCCAGCTGGAACCCCCCCTATGACAATGATAAAAGGCGTTCAGCTTTAAAGAAAAAAATTAAACCTGCTGAGCCTCATTTTGTAACTGAGGGCATTGATAAATTTAACGTCGAACACAAATAACCTTTATCGTCACAAGTTTCCTTCTGGTAACCAGCCTCCTGCAGCTTGAATAGGCGCTTGATTATTAGCATTACTCACCCAACTCACTAATGCGTACTTTTTGGCTTCGTTTGAAATATTAGGCAACTGAACATGCCATTTACCGTTGCTTGAAACAGACTGACTATGCCCTAAAACTACAAATTCTTGTGGTAACTCATGCCCGCTATTCTCCCCTGCTTTAACCGGCGTTTTAATATCAAAACCCAAAACAGCCACATTCAGTACTAACGCTCGTTTCATGCCATTTTCGTATCTAGCATGAATGTCATTGTCTTCCACATCCAAGCTAAGAACCCCAACGTTCTTGTCAGACATCGGCATCGTCCATTTAAACCAATTACTCCACGCCCGCCACTCTTGACCATTAACGAAAAACCCTGGGGTATAAACAACGCGCACATTGCCATTTTGTTGATACTGATATTGCCTTTTCGTATGCTCAGGCTTTGCGTAAATATCTTTCCAGCCCAACCTATCCCAATAATCCACATGAAATGCCAGCGGGATGAACTCTGTCCATAAGCCTGGGTTATCCATCAGGCTATTCAGCCACTTTTCAGCCGGTGGGCAACTACTACACCCTTGGGATGTAAACAGCTCAATCACCGTGGTTTGTTTTGTATCGCTTTTAAATTGAACAGGGGATGCAAACACGCTAGATGCTACTAACGTGCATAATATGGCGGCTATAAAGGTTTTCATTATTGTCTCGGCTATTAATGTACTTAATAGACCTGATAAAGGCGCACTTTATCGCAGCAACGCTCTCAACTAAAAATACAGCTTCAGTGATTTTGTTGGAATGAGCCTTTTAGCAGTTCACACGGCGCACCTAACTCTTGGCAATAATCCCCAACAATGTCTTCCGCCACATCAGACGTCGCGTCAACCACCTCATTCTTATACTCTTCGAAGGTTCCATCAGGGTGATCTTCTTTCCATTCATCGTATTCTTGTTTTTCAAACCAGCCTATTGCCACCAAACCAACAATGGGAATAGCCGCAAGCAACCTTTTCCCACGCTCTTTTACTTTGGTTTTTAGTCTGTTTTTTTATGTTTGATGGTTAGCGCTGTCATGGCGCCTTTTAAGCTATCAATGGTTGTTGTTGCAACATAACCACCCCCCAGCTAGGCCTAACAAAAGCGTCATTATAATGATGTTTTTTATCATAATTACATCAATACTAGCATTAAAGTAAATTTGAACAATATCGTAAAGTGACGTTAGCGCTTTCTAAACAACTTTCTTAATACCTAGTAAAAATTCACTTTTGCCGCCGTGCGAAGGATGTCTAATGTATTCAATATGTTTATCGGGAAAAATACCTTTCAGGGCTTGCTCGCCTTTTCTACCTATAGCGGATATCACTGTTGGATTGAAAATTCTTATTAACGTTTCAATATAAAACGTACCTTCTTCAATCTCACTTTTTGTTGGAGCCCTATTAGAGAATTGATCTCCTGCAGCATGTGGGTGAAAAGGAAATGAATTCCAGAATATTGGCAAATCTGTCGCGCTTTCTAAGTAATCCCAAACGATAGTGGCTGTCTTTTCTGACTCAATGGGACTTATATATAATTTGTGTTTTAACTCTTTAAAAACCTGTAACCGGGACTTGTTTATTGAAACCCCACTTGTAAATGGTATACCTGTAATCCGGCAACCGGCATAGCCAGGCGCCTCACCAATTAGCAGTACGAATTTATCTTGATTGTTGTGGAGATATTCAAAATAAATTTTTAAATTGTTTGCGATTCGCCTGTCCCTGTATGGATTAAAAACTGAATCGCTAGACTCTCTAATCATTAACTGATTTATGAACTCTTTAAACACAGTTCTCCTAACAACCATTTAAATAAAGCGGGACTTTACAATAAAACCATTAACCCCTTATACCTTCGCGTATATCTCCGCCCCTTTATCTTTAAACTCATTGGCTTTATCTTCCATGCCTTTCGCCAAGGCATCGGTGGCATTAATGCCTTGCTTGGCTGCGTATTCACGTACATCTTGGCTGATTTTCATGGAGCAAAAATGTGGGCCACACATCGAGCAAAAATGTGCGACTTTAGCGGAGTCTTTTGGCAATGTTTCATCGTGGTATTCGCGTGCTCGATCTGGGTCTAAACCTAAATTAAACTGGTCTTCCCAGCGGAATTCAAACCGTGCTTTTGATAGGGCATTGTCGCGTATTTGCGCGCCGGGGTGGCCTTTGGCTAAGTCAGCTGCGTGTGCGGCAATTTTGTAGGTGATGATGCCCACGCGAACGTCTTCTTTATTTGGCAAGCCTAAATGTTCTTTGGGCGTGACATAACACAACATCGCACAACCGTACCAACCAATCATCGCCGCACCAATACCAGAGGTGATGTGGTCGTAACCCGGCGCAATATCTGTCGTTAATGGGCCTAACGTGTAGAACGGTGCCTCGTCGCAACACTCTAATTGCTTCTCCATGTTCTCTTTAATCATGTGCATCGGCACGTGGCCTGGGCCTTCAATCATCGTTTGCACGTCGTGTTTCCACGCGATTTTAGTGAGCTCCCCTAAGGTTTCTAGTTCACCAAATTGTGCCTCGTCGTTAGCATCCGCTAAACAGCCTGGGCGTAAGCCATCACCCAATGAGAACGACACGTCGTAGGCTTTCATGATCTCGCAAATGTCTTCAAAGTGCGTGTAAAGGAAGTTTTCTTTATGGTGCGCTAGACACCATTTCGCCATGATGGAACCGCCGCGTGACACAATGCCTGTCGTACGCTTCGCTGTCATGGGTACGTACCTCAACAACACGCCTGCGTGAATGGTGAAATAATCCACCCCTTGCTCTGCTTGCTCAATCAACGTGTCGCGGAAAATTTCCCACGTTAGATTTTCGGCTTTGCCGTTTACTTTTTCTAGCGCTTGATAAATAGGCACGGTACCAATTGGCACGGGTGAATTACGTAAAATCCACTCGCGTGTTTCATGAATGTTTTTGCCTGTTGATAAATCCATAATGGTGTCAGCACCCCAACGGATGCCCCAGACCATTTTGTCTACTTCTTCTTCAATAGACGAGGTAACGGCTGAGTTACCCAAATTACCATTAATTTTCACTAAAAAGTTACGGCCAATAATCATCGGCTCGACTTCTGGGTGATTAATATTCGCAGGGATAATAGCTCTGCCACGGGCGATTTCTTCACGCACAAATTCAGCCGTTATCTCGTCTGGAATACTTGCACCAAATGATTCGCCAGGGTGCTGCTCCGCATTAATATCCGAACGCTTCATGTTTTCACGAATCGCGATGTATTCCATTTCTGGCGTAATGATGCCCTTTTTTGCATAGTGCATTTGGCTAACGTTCGCGCCAGATTTAGCTTTTCGCGGTGCTTTTATGTGCTCAAAACGCAAACTGGCGAGTCCAGAATCGCTTTGCCTTAATTGACCAAATTTTGAGCTGGGCCCGTCGAGCAATTCAGTATCGTCGCGGTCTAAAATCCAAGGCGTCCGCACATTGGGTAAGCCTTTGCGTAAGTTAATGGTTGCAGTTGGGTCGGTATATACGCCAGAACAATCATATACATAGACATCGGGGTTCTTTTCTTCGCCAAAACTGGATGGTGTATCGGCCAACGATATTTTGCGCATCGGCACGTTAATATCATCGCGAGAGCCTTTGAAATACACTTTTTTTGAATTTGGCAAGGGCTTGATAGCCGCCTCTTGCATAGCTTCAGTTGTTTTTTGAAAATCTTTTGGAATCGCACTCATATCAGCCTCGGTTATCGCTTGATTTTAGGTTTTAAGAGACTCAGTTTATCACAAACTGATATACTTCTTGGCACGTAAAAAGGGCTTTCAACATATGGAACAGATCACCGCTACAGAACTTAAAGCACGCATTGATGGTGCCAACGCAACACCATTTTTATTAGATGTTCGCGAACAAAACGAAGTTGATTTTTGCCAAATTCCTGGTAGCCACCACATGGCTATACAGAGCATTCCTAATCGCCTAGCCGACTTACCTAAAGATGAAGTTATTGTGACCATTTGTCATCACGGCATGCGTAGTCAGCAAGTCGCGCAGTTTTTATTACAAAATGGATTTACAGACATCATCAACCTTCACGGCGGTGTACACGCATGGGCGGCAGATGTTGATAACACTATGCCTACTTATTAATTAACTTCGCATGGACACACTACCAGATTTAATCAGCGATAAGATGCGCATTCTTTCTGTTGGGCTTAATCCCTCTTTACCCTCGGTTGCAGCAGGTTTTTATTTTGCTAACCCAAGAAACCGCTTTTGGAAAGCACTTAATAATTGCGGAAACTTTTCTACCTATCTAGAGCCTAGCTTTAATAGTTGTGAACAATTACTGGCACGCTATCGAATTGGCCTTACCGATCTTGTTAAGCGCCCTACGGCTGGCTGCAAAGACCTTAAAGCAGCGGATTACCGTTCTGGAAGCTCTCGTTTAAGCGAATTAGTCGAGCAATTTAAACCGCGCATGGTTTGGTTTCACGGCAAATTAACCTGTCAAAAATACGTCCAATACAGCGTAGATAGAAGCCGCTGCGTATCTTGGGGAAAACAAACTTGGACGATTAATAATGCGACTGTTTTTGTTACCCCAAACCCCAGCCCAGCTAATGCCGCGTATTCATTAAAAGACATTGGCGATAGTTACACCGAGTTGTTTCAACAGCTGAAGTGCAGCTCGAAATGTTAACGGTTATCCAGCGTGATACTCACGCTAATGTTGTCATTAATAACGAGGTCATCAGTGAAATACAACAAGGTATCGTAGCTTTAGTAGCGATAGAAAAAAATGATACCGAAATTCAAGCCCAACAGTTAATTGGCCGCGTATTGAACTATCGACTTTTTGCCGATGAAGATGACAAGATGAATTTAAGCTTACACTATATTAATAGTGGCTTATTGTTGATACCACAGTTTACCTTAACGGCAAACAATACTATGTAGCTTCACCTCGGAGCCTTTTACTTGCTACAGTCCATTTCAAAAAACACTATAAACTTGTTGCCATGAAGCCATTAAAGTATCTATTAGCAATACACCTTTTATTCCTGCTGCCCATTCAAGGTTATACTCAAGCACTTGATTTATTGGAAGCTTATGAGTTAGCACAACAAAATGATGCTGATATACATGCGGCATATAACCAATTACTTGCTTCTAAAGAAGCCCGCCCGCAAGCACTGGCAGATTTGCTGCCGTCGATTAACCTATCGGCAAAAACCAAAGATGTTCGGCAAGAAAAAGGAAATAGCTTTTCAGGCGCAGGAAAATCTACAGGCCAATTTCGTGATGAAAGTTTTTCAGTTTCTTTAAGGCAGCCGCTATTTAACTTAGCAAGTTTTGTGCGTTACAGTCAGGCTAACCAACTTGTTTCAAGAGCCGAAGCTGAGTATCGTCTTGCTGAGCAGACTCTTATTCTTCGCCTAACCGAACGTTATTTAGAAGACCTTCAAGCTGAAGTTAATTTAAATTTAGCGGATGATGACGTCAAGGCGTTTTCTCGACAACTAGAGCAAGTAAAAATTCGCTTTGAAGTGGGACTAATTGCCATCACCGATGTACATAACGCTCAGGCTAGACACGACCTATCGGTTGCCACTCAAATTGCAGCTCAAGATAACCTCTATTCAAAACAAGAAGCTCTGCGAGAAATTATTCAAATCAATGAAATGGTACTCACTCCCCTCGCTCAAAAATTTCCCCTCACACCACCTGAACCTAACGATATAAAAGAATGGGAATCATCAGCCGCTAAACGTAATTTATCCTTAATCATGGCAAGACATGATGTTGCTATCGCCAAAAAAGAAATTACAATAAACCAATCTGGACATTTTCCTACGGTTGACATTGTTGCATCTCATGAGTATAGCGAGACTGGAGGTGGTAGTTTTAATACGGGCTTTAGAAATGAATCAGACAACATTGGTCTAGAGCTGAATTGGTCTTTATTTGCAGGCGGAAAAACGCTCTCATTGACAAAAGAAGCTGCCTATAATCACAAAAAATCACTCGATACTTTGCAATCGTTGCAACGTACTACATTAAGAGAAACTCGCGACGCGTTTAGAGGCGTCACCACTAGTTTGAGGCGTATACAAGCACTTGAGCAAGCCATTATTTCAAATAAAAGTTCCTTAGATGCTAGTGAAGCTGGTGTTGACGTTGGCACGCGAACCATCGTCGATGTATTAGACGCACAAAGTAACTTATCTCGCGCTAAATTACAGCTGATAGAAGCAAAAAAGAACTATATTTTAAACGTGTTAACACTCAAAGGGTCTGCCGGCTCATTGGCCCGCGAAGACATTGAAAAAATTGATCAGTACTTGCAACATTAATACTAAAAAAATACGTTCATACGACTTAGCCTGACAATAATTGTATATCATTAGCCGCCCATTTCTTAATCGCTAAAATTGTAAAAAAACCAATCATCACGAAACCACTTGCCATATATAAGGCAACGTTATAATTGCCCGTTTCGGCCGCTAAATAACCCGCCGCCATCGGTGCAATTATTTGCGGCACACCATAACTCATGGTTAACATGCCCATTAGTTTTGCCGGCTTTGTTGGATAAAACCTTCCAGCCATCGTCAGCACAATGCTAACAATGCCAACAAATGTCACCCCATACAAACTTACGCTTAACAAAGCAAACAACAGTGTATCGCCTAGCGCAGGCAAAATAATACCAATCGCATGAATCAAATACGCTAACAACAGTGCATTCAAAATACCTGTTTTTCTTGAGATTAAGTCCCAAATAATACAGGCGGGTGCAGCGCAAAGCCCTAAGATAAGGAAGGCCATTTCCCCTTGCCCTTGCATAGCTGGCTGGCTCTCGATAATAGCCACGATATAGGTAGCACTAATCACAAAGCCAAAACCGCCACAAAAATACACCAACATCATTAGTCGTAAAAAAAGCTGACTCGGCGGCTTATCTTCAAGCGTCTTCCCTGCTTTTGTTGTACCCGAGACGTTTGGCCGAGGTAGCCATCGCCAGGCAGGAATAATCAGCAGCATCCCAACAAAACCCATCAATAACCACTGTTCCGGCCAGCTAAGTTGATTAGACCACCACAGTAATGCCGCCACGAAGGCGATACCTAAGCCAATGCCGCTAAAATGGACACCCATTTCGCTTCGGTAACCGTGGCGTATCAACCAATTGAGCATTAACCCCGCACCCATCAGCAAACCTGCGGCTGTACTAAACCCTGCAACAAAACGTGATAGGCCCCACACCCAAGGGTCATCCGACAAACCCATCATAAACGTTGTGATAATAGCGAGTATTAAGCCGGAACGGTAAATCCTATCTTTAACCACCAAGCTACCAACCATGGTGGCTGTTAATGCACCCGACATGTAACCCATGTAATTAATGGTCGCCAACCAACCCGTAAGCACCTTCGTCAAACCTACCTGTTCGAACATAACGGGGATCATTGGCGTATAAGAAAATCGCGCAATACCCATGGTTAAAATCAAACAACAAATGCCTGACGCCACTACTTTTATGCGATTCGAATTTGCGCTCACTTAAGTAATGCGTCAATGCGTTGAGCTACTTTCGCCACCGCGCCTTGGTTTTGTTCAACAAAGGCGAGTCCTGCAACGCCCATTTCATCTCGTTTTTCGGAATGCTCCAGCAAACCAATCACCTGCTCTGCCAACTGTTCTTCATTGTCCACTTGAATAGCCGCTTTTAATGCTAATAAACGCTCGCTTATTTCAACGAAGTTATGCACATGCGGGCCAAAAATAACCGGCACCGACAACGCCGCCGCTTCCAACATATTGTGACCACCCACGGGCACAAAACTGCCGCCAATAAAGGCCACATCCACGGTTGCGTAATACAGTTTCAATTCGCCCAATGTATCAAGCAAAAACACATCCGTCGTCACCCGTGCCGACTTTTGCTCGCTACGGCGCGTGACTGAATAGCCACGTTTCTCACATAATTTAGCCACCTCGTTAAAACGCTCAGGGTGCCTTGGAACCAATACCAATAAAGCATTAGGCCGCTGCTTTTTTATCGCTGTAAAAGCCGATAGCACCTTCTCATCTTCACCCGCGTGTGTGCTAGCCGCCATCCAGCTTGGGCGTTGTTGAAACCAATCACGGCGAATCACTTCTGCGTGTTCTAATAAGTGCGCCGGTAACGCCATATCAAACTTAATATTCCCGGGCACCGTTATTTTATTCTTATCCAAACCTAAGGCGATAAACCTATCGGCACTGGGCTGAGTTTGTGCGCAAATATGTGTGATATTAGCCAACGTATCTTTCATTAGCGACCCTAATCGCCCGTAGCCTTTAGCTGACTTTTCAGACATGCGCGCATTAACAACAAGCGAGGGAACGCCATGGCGTTTAGCTTGATAAAACATGTTCGGCCAAATTTCTGTTTCTAAAATAATCGCAATACTCGGTTTGAAAACACGGTAAAAACGTCGCATCGCGCCTGGGGTATCGTATGGTAAATACACATGGTGAACCCGATGACCCAAAAACGCTTTAACACGCGCTGAACCCGTTGGCGTGGTCGTCGTCACCAAAATAGGTGTGTCAGGGTACTGCTCCGCCACTTTCGTGATTAACGAAAAAGCGGCCTCCGCCTCACCCACCGAAACGGTATGAAACCAGATTACGCCATGTGGCTGATCTTTCGGGTAAAAGCCAAATCGCTCACCCCAGCGACTTAAATACGCAGGTGATTTCCGCCCTCGCATCAACAGCCGTAATACGACTATTGGCGAAAACAAATACAGCAGTGCTGAGTATGCTAAACGCATAGAAAAACTACTTATTGAGCCATTCCATATAACACGCCACACCTTCATCAACAGTCTTAAACGTATGGTTACAACCGGCTGCTCGCAATGCAGTTAAGTCTGCTTCGGTAAAGCTTTGGTAGTGACCCACCAAGTGGCCGGGGAATGGAATATAGCTCAGCTCACCTTTTTGGTGGTAATCCAACACACCTTTAGCCACGTCGTTAAAAGGCTGGCTTTTTCCTGTTCCACAATTAAATATGCCTGACACGCCCGGGTTATCTAAGAACCACAAGTTCACATCAACCACATCGCCCACATATACAAAATCACGCACTTGTTCGCCATCAGCGTAACCATCACAGCCTGCAAATAGTTTAATCTCGCCTTTTTCCAACAGTTGATTATTTAAATGAAAGGCCACACTCGCCATGCTACCTTTATGCTGTTCACGCGGGCCATACACATTGAAGTAACGTAAGCCGACAACCTGGCTTCTCATTTCCTGATGGTTTGATAATTCTTGTTTGCGCACATATTGATCAAACAAAAATTTAGAATAGCCGTACACGTTTAACGGTGCTTCGTTTGCCAAGTCTTCTGTAAACACGCTACCGCCACCGTATACCGATGCGCTAGACGCATAAATAAACGGAATTTTATGTGTCTGGCAATAGTGGAATAAGGTCTTGGAGTATTCGTAATTATTCTCCATCATGAACTGGCCATCCCACTCGGTTGTGGATGAGCAAGCCCCTTCGTGGAAAATCGCTTCAATTTTCACATCGTCTAAATCACCGCCCAACACACTGTCTAAAAAATCGTCTTTGTCCATGTAATCGGCAATACGCCCATCAACCAAGTTTTTAAACTTCGTGCCATCTGTTAAGTCATCTACCACTAAAATATCTTCGATACCTTTGGCGTTAAGCCCTTGAACAATGTTGCTTCCGATAAAGCCTGCACCACCTGTTACGATTATCATAGTTATTACCTTTTCACTTCCGTTTCACGGATGTTTTTAATTAAGTTCGTCGTTGAACAACCGTCAACATAATCCAGCACATACGTTGCGCCACCGGCTGCGGCAACACAATCGTGCCCTTCAATGTCTTCTATGCTTTTATAATCACCGCCTTTCACTAAAACATCGGGGAGGATGCGGCAAATATGTTCACGCGGTGAGTCTTCTGAAAACTCACAGACCCAATCTACACAGGCCAATGCTGAGAGCATTTCTGCGCGTGTTTCCAATGGATTTATCGGGCGTTCTGGGCCTTTTAAACGGCCGACAGACGCGTCATCATTCACCAGAATAATTAATCTGTCGCCCATGTTTTTTGCTTGCTGCAAATAGCGCACGTGGCCGGGATGCAAAATATCAAAACAGCCGTTAGTCAGCACGATTTTCTCGCCATTAACACGCGCCGTGGTAATCGCTACGTCCAATTCATCGGCAGTGACAACACCTTTTGGCATATCGTCTAAGGTATGTAATGTTGCTTTCAACTCTTGCTGACTGATGGTTGCTGTCCCTAATTTAGCCACGACTAAACCTGCCGCCTGATTGGCCAATACCGTTGCTTCTGAAAAACTAGCACCCGCCGCTAAACAAGCCGCCAAGGTTGAAATAACCGTGTCGCCCGCACCCGTTACATCAAACACTTCTTGCGCTTGTGTCGGTAGATGCACCGCTGCTTCATTAGGCTGAAGCAAGGTCATGCCTTTTTCGCCACGTGTCACCAACAACGCCTCTAAACCCAAGGTCTTCAATAAAGCCAAGCCTCGTTCAACAACGTCTTCGTCTGTTTTACATTCACCCACAACCGCTTGAAACTCGCTCCAGTTCGGCGTGATTAAGGTAGCCCCGCGGTACTTCTCAAAATCAGTTCCTTTTGGATCTACCAGCACTTTTTTACCCGCTACTTTGGCGGCTAAAATAAAGCTCTGCGAAGAAGCAAGCGTGCCTTTGCCATAATCCGACAAAATAATCACTTCATGCTGAGGCAATACGCCAGTAAAGCTTTGTAACAAGTTTGTCGCGGGTAAATCATGAAAACCCTCTTCAAAATCCAAACGAATCAATTGTTGATGGCGACTCAATACGCGTAACTTAGTAATCGTCGGCTGATTAGCCAATTGTTCAAAACGGCAGGTAACATGTGCTTGCGTCAAGAGTGTTTGCAAAGCCTCTGCTGCATCATCCTTGCCCGTGTAACCCAACAGAGTGACCGATGAACCCAGCGCAGCAATATTTAACGCGACATTACCCGCGCCGCCCGGGCAGTCTTTAACGTCCTTAACATGCACAACAGGCACGGGCGCTTCAGGCGATATACGCGAGGTATCGCCGTGCCAATTTCTATCGAGCATTAAATCGCCAACAACCAATACTGAGGCTTGACTAAAATCAGGTAATTTCATCTTTTTACATGTGTTTTACAATAGCCAACATCATATCACGCAGTGAGCAAAGCAGAAAAAGCTAAGCCATATAAAACACTAACCTCGTTATCGGCGAAACTTATACCCCTTGGCCCGGGTAGATAATTTATAATCTCATCATATTTCGTATGAGAACAAACTCATGAGCATTAAAATTTACCACAACCCGCGTTGCAGCAAGTCACGTCAAACTCTTCAGCTGCTGGAAGAAAAAGGCTGCCAACCTGAGATTATTGAATACCTCAAGCAAGCACCTAGTAAAGAAGAATTGGTGTCTGTCTTAAGTTTATTGGCGTTAGGCCCGCGTGAGTTAATGCGCAAAGGCGAAGCAGTTTTTAAAGAGCTTAACCTAAAAGACGCCTCATTAAGCGATGAACAATTAATCGACGCCATGCTTAAAAACCCTATCCTTATTGAGCGACCTATTGTATTAGCGAACGGCAAAGCGGCTATAGGCCGCCCACCAAAAAGCGTGTTGGATATTCTATAAATGGCAACCGAGGTACTCGTTTTATATTACAGCCGCCACGGCGCTACCGCACAAATGGCTAGCCTTATTGCGCGCGGCGTTGAGGAAGTAGACGGCGTACAAGCAAAAATCCGCACCGTGCCCGCCATATCTACTGTTTGCGAAGCAACGGAGGAAGATATTCCATCGGACGGTGCGTTATATGCCAGCTTAGATGATCTTAAACATTGTAATGGATTGGTACTTGGCAGCCCAACACGGTTTGGCAATATGGCCGCACCTCTTAAGTATTTTCTTGATGGCACAAGCAACCTTTGGCTGTCCGGCGCATTGATTGGCAAACCCGCCGCCGTATTTACATCCACCAGCAGTCTACACGGCGGGCAAGAAACAACCCTAACGTCAATGATGCTACCGTTGTTACACCACGGCATGTTGCTAGCCGGCATACCCTATTCAGAAAGCTCTCTGCTTGAAACAACATCTGGCGGTACGCCCTATGGCGCAAGCCACCTTGCCGGCATCGACAATGCCCGCAAAATAGATGAGCACGAATCTAAGCTGTGTATTGCACTTGGAAAACGAGTAGCCACGCTCGCTAAAAAACTGGCATAAGCATGACATTACCCGGCGTAAAAGCAGCTTATTGGCTGCAGCTTCTAAGTTACCTGTCCTTAATCGGCTTTATAACCGCGTGGATAACTCTGCTCGCTCCACCAGAAACATTCCCTATTGGCTTGATGCTTATTACCTGCGTCGTGCCGCTATTGTTACCGCTCATGGGCGTGCTTCATGGCCGTGACAAACCCGTTAATTGGGCCGCTTATTTAAGTTTACTGTATTTTATTCACGGTGTTAGCGAAGTGTTTGCCAGCCCAGACACTCTCATTCTCGGTGTTATCGAAATTATCATTAGCCTAACTGTTTTCTTCAGTGCCTCTCTGTACATCCGACACGTCAGTAAGCATTAATGCACCCACAACTGCCTTTGCCGTTTGAATCTCAAGACGACTTTACCTTTAATAACTTTATTTCTTCTGAAAACCAACTCGTCATTTCCGCGCTAAAGGCAACCAGCGAACCCTTTATTTTTCTTTGGGGTGACGCTGGAACCGGCAAAACTCACCTGCTTCAAGCCATCTGCCAAGAACAAACTGAGCACGGCAAAACCGCGGTTTATTTACCCTTAAAAGAACTTAGCAAAATGCCCTCGGAGCTACTCAACGGCATGGATAAGCTGGACCTTATCTGTTTGGACGATATTGAACTGATTGGCGGCAACAGCGACTGGGAAGAAGCGGTCTTTAATTTATTCAACCAAATAAAACAGGCAGGAGGGCGCTTAATCGTCGCATCAAACACCTCTCCCCAACATGTAGCCATCCAACTTAACGATTTAAAAAGCCGTCTGAACAGTGGCTTGCCATTAAATTTAACCCCGTTAAGCGATGGCAGCACTTTGTTAGCCATACAAGCACGCTCACAAAAGCTCGGGTTGGAACTTAATAATGATACTGCCAACTACCTCATGACACATTTTCCCAGAGACCTTCCGTCACTGTGGAAAATTTTAGATACCTTAGATAAAGCCAGCCTCGCGGCACAGCGAAAATTAACCATTCCCTTTTTGAAAACCACACTTTTATAACACCGCTAAGCGGCCTATTAAGCTTGCATTCAGCCAGTTCGCATACGATACTTTGTTCATTCAAATAAGGGAGTTATTATGTTTCATTCAGGGAAAGTTATACTGTCAAGCAGCCTGTTAGCCTTCGCATCCATCAGCCACGCTGGCTTTCTAGATTTTGTTAAAGACATTGATACCAGCCAGCTTAATATTCCAGCCATTAGCTCTCAATTACCCAATAATTTAACTAACGAAGAGTTAATCGCAGGACTAAAACAAGCCCTCGAAAAAGGCACCGCGGTTGCCGTTGAGAGTTTAATCGCCAACGGTGGTTTTTTGAGCCATGCTGATGTCAAAATCCCCATTCCATCCAGCTTGCAACCCATCGCCTCTTCTTTAGAGATGCTGGGGCAAAAAAGCATCGTTGATAACTTCCAAACCACCTTAAACAAAGCCGCTGAAACTGCCGCACCAGAAGCGGCCGCCATTTTCTCATCGGTTATTCAACAAATGAGCATTGATGATGCAGCTAACATACTGAATGGCGCCGATAATGCGGCAACCGAATACTTCAAACAGCACAGTTCATCACTACTGGTTGAAAAGTTACTCCCTATCGTAAAACAAGCAACCGATAGCGCCGGTGTAACGGCCAGTTATAAACAGCTCATCGCCAATTCCGGTTCATTAACCAATTCACTGGGCAGTTTTTTAGGCCCTGGCTCTGAAACGCCTGATTTAGACTTAGATAACTTTGTCACGCAAAAGGCCATCGACGGACTCTTTTTGCGCATTGCAGAACAAGAAAAGCTAATCCGTGAAAATCCAGCGGCTAGAACCACCGAGCTACTCAAGAAAGTATTCACCCCTTAACCCACACTAAACAGAGAGATAAAAAATGGACCATTTATTATCAGAAGACATAGCCGTTCAACTTCAAGAATTACTGGCTGTATACGGCCTGAAAGTCATTGCCGCTTTAGCCATTTTCATTATCGGTAAAATGATTGCAAAAGCCGTTAAGGCCGGTATTGCCAAAGCAATGACCAAGGGAAAGTCTGACCCTATTTTGATTTCTTTTACCACCAACATGATTTACACGGCCTTATTAGCGTTTGTTATTATCGCTGCGCTTGGTCAGCTTGGCATTCAAACCACCTCGTTTATCGCTATTTTAGGTGCGGCTGGCTTGGCCATGGGTTTGGCACTGCAAGGCTCTTTATCTAACTTTGCAGCGGGCGTACTGATGATTATTTTCCGTCCCTTCAAGCAAGGCGACTTTATCGAAGGTGCTGGCGTTTCAGGTATCGTCGAAGAAGTGCACATTTTCAATACCGTTCTTAGAACCGGCGACAACAAAACCGTCATCATCCCAAATGATGGGCTAATGAACGGCAACATCATCAATTATTCAACCAAGCCAACTCGTCGTTTAGATTTAGTGGTTGGCATTGGTTACGACGATGACATTAAAAAAGCGAAGAACATCTTAAGTGAACTGATGGCAAACGATGAACGCATATTAAAAGACCCTGCACCAACACTTGGCTTGCTTGAGTTAGCCGACAGCAGTGTCAACTTTGCTGTACGCCCGTGGGTCAAATCAGCCGATTATTGGGGCGTACATTTTGACTTGCTTGAAAGCATAAAGTTACGTTTTGATAGCGAAGGCATTAGCATCCCCTACCCTCAGCAAGATGTACACATTAAAAGTTCCTCTTGTGAGAAGTAAGTAAAGCATCCATAACAAAAAAAGGGCTGGTTTTCAGCCCTTTTTTATTGCAACCGCACATTTGGCATAAGAATGCATTGATTTTTACTCATAACTTTACTATCGTGCATCACCGCTTTTTGAGGCGCTTAACCCACCACTTAAACAATAAGGAATACTTTAATGACACACGAATTACCTGCTCTACCTTATGCAATTGACGCATTGGAACCACATATTTCACAAGAAACTCTTGAGTTTCACCACGGCAAACATCACGCAAGCTACGTGACGAAACTTAACGGCATGATCGGCGGCACCGAATTCGAAAACTCTAGCCTTGAAGATATCGTTAAAAATTCTTCTGGCCCCGTTTTCAACAACGCAGCGCAAATCTGGAATCACACGTTTTACTGGAACTGTTTAACGCCAACCAGCACAGAAGCTGCTGGCGATTTATTGGCTGCTATCAATGACGCTTACGGCTCTGTTGATGCGTTTAAAGCAGAATTCACAGACAAGTCTGTTAACTTATTTGGCGCTGGCTGGAGCTGGCTAGTTAAAAATTCTGACGGTTCACTTGAAATTGTTCAAACAAGCAACGCTGGCACACCATTAACATCTGGCCAAACACCGTTATTAACATGCGATGTTTGGGAACACGCTTACTACATCGATTGCCGTAATGCTCGTCCTGCTTATATGGACAAGTTTTGGGCATTAGTGAGCTGGGATTTCGTCGCGTCAAACCTATAAATTTCATTGCTTGAAATAAAAAGGCGCCTTCTTAGGCGCCTTTTTATTTCCTATACGTACGTCTGTACTACGTGTCTGTATACAACTCACTATTTTTATATTGCTCACTTGCGTGACGAAATAAAACTAACAAGACAGCTGCCACCGGCAGCGCTAATAAAACCCCGGTAAAACCAAATAGTTGCCCACCGGCCATCACTGCAAAAATAACAGCAACAGGGTGTAAGCCAATTTTATCACCCACCAAAATAGGCGTTAACACAACGCTTTCTAAAATTTGTGCCACCGCAAAAACAGCTAATACGGCTAATAATCCACTGGCATCGTGCAGCTGAAACACAGATGCCGTACACGCAAGCAACAAACCAATAATCACCCCTAAATACGGCACAAAGCTTACTACACCAGCGATTAAACCAATTAATAACGCAAACTCCAGATCTACCATACTCAACCCCACGCAGTAGACAATTGCTAAACTGATCATGACCAACACTTGCCCTTTGAAAAAGGCGCCCAAAACAGTATTCACCTCTTGCGCAATAACACCTGCTTTCTTTTCGATTTTGCGCGGAAACGCGTCGCGGATAGCAGCCATCATGACATTCCAATCCCTTAACAAATAAAATGTAACCACAGGAATCAGTATCAGGTTTGCCAAGCCAGACAATAACGCCATACCTGATGAGGTCATTGAGCCTAATATCGACGCTACCACACTGCTGGCCCCGCCTGCATTATCTTGCAATGTTTGTTGTAATTTTTCAGCATCCATTTCGCCAAACCCGCCTAATCTTCTTTGCAACCAAGGTAGTGCCGTCTCTTTTCCCCAGGCGATAATGGCGGGTATTTTTTCTATCAACGCTGCAATCTGCTGTTCAATGAGTGGTATTAAAACAATAACCGCGGCGCTTAAAGCCGAAAAAATAACAGCAAATACCAAGCTGACGGCTAATGACCTTGGCCATTTATATTTTTCCAACCGTTGAACGAGAGGGTCTCCCAGATAGGCTAGTAAGGCGGCACTTAGAAACGGCATTAAAACAGGCGAAAGAAAGTAGATAAGCCCAGCAAGCGCGACAAAAATAATTGTGTATTTATTAGCGTTGTTCATATTGTCCTTTCACTTTAATATTCCATGCTTTCAAACCCCAAATCCACACGTATTCTAAACCACTGATGGCTGTTGTGGCGGCAACTGAGTACAGCGCGAACTCAATCCAAGTAGCCGATATATTAAGAAGCTGTTGACTAGAAATTAACATCACTAAATAAATAATTTGAAAGGTCGTGTTTAGCTTACTCGAAAAAGGCGGCTCACCATTAAACTCTTCCACCATAAAGTGATACACCAGCGCACCAAAGGCCACAAGCAAATCGCGTATTAAAATAATGGCGAACAACCAAACAGGAATCAAATCAATCAGCACACACACCCAAAAACAAGACACCAACAACAACTTATCGGCAAGGGGGTCAAGAAAAGAACCCAATTGACTCGTCCAGTCGTATCGCTTTGCTAAAAAACCATCTAGCGCATCAGAGATACCAGCCACCACAAAAAGGATTAGCGCCAACGTATAGCTCTGATTCAGCAACAAATAAACAATCGGCGCCACTAGCAGTATTCTCATCATACTGATTGCGTTAGGAATGTCTTTTCTTGTCATCAATCAGCCTTGTAATATAGCCTTTGTTCAAACGGTTGATTTGGGATGGGCTGACTACTATTGGTGCTGGTGTTAATGAAATGGTGTCGGTCTAAGGTGGGCTGCAACACATTGTTTAACGCAATAATGTCCTCTAGCACGCTCACGTGTCCCGTTATGTTTACCGTCAACGTTACGTTATTATCCACGACCTGATTCCAATCAACTGTTTTCACCATGTCCAACGACTGTAAATACTGAGTCATCTCAACAAACGTTGTTAAGTTTTGTACGCCACTAATATAAATGGACAACGTATTTAACACCGTAATGCCCCGAGGCGCATAGACATTAGCGAGGTGTTCAGCGGTATCAGCAAACATCGCAGGCAAAATGCTCTCCACCGTCTCGGCGTATTCAAACCTCGCATATTGGTCATTGGCGCTCATTAATGTCCAATTCAAGCGCCACCCGGTTTCGCCTTCACTCAGCAAACGCCCAAACATAACTTGCTTAGCGCTATAGCGTTCCGATGCACTTAATATATGATCCAAAAAGCCCGCCCAAACATCATTAAAACTAACAGCCCTTTGGTCCTCAAGGTCAAATAAAGGCAACGTAATTGCCAAACCTTTTTCCGTCGCTGCCTGCTTTAATAAAGCGGCAAGTTCTTTCGACTCTGGGCCAACAACATACTTTTCTACTCCATTATCCACGGCTAACCACACCAGCACATCTGGTCTATTAGCGCCCCATACAGGCACATCAAATTGTTGCAAAAATCGGTCGAGCGCCATTTTTTGAAAACGTACCGTCAGCCAATAACCCGGCTCGTCATCTTCCGTTGGTTTATATTGAAATTGCTCGACGTACGAGCCAACATTAGACAAGGCCGCTTGCAGGGGTGCGTTTTGGATCACACTTCGCCGCCCCGACACTTTTTGAACCACCTTGGTAATCGCAACACGAATAGCCGCGTTACGGGCAGCCTGCGATTGGTCGTCAACAGCAACCGTTGTTGAATACAAACCGTCAACCTGCACCGCATACAACGGCATGGGTGCGAATAAAACGAGCAACATAAAACCTAACAAATAACGCATTGATTCTCTCAAACAAACTTCTTAAACATGCGGTATAGCATAATATAGTTAAGCCTATTACTGCCAACAATTCGTTCAACTGTTATAATTCAACTTTTTATAACCGTATAAAACTGATTTTGAGCGATTCTAAACGTGGCTTAAGCTACAAAGATGCTGGTGTGGATATTGATGCTGGCGCACAACTCGTCGAACGAATTAAACCCATTGCGAAACGTACCACCCGCCCTGGGGTGATGTCTGGCTTGGGTGGTTTTGGCTCTTTATTTGAACTGCCGTTGGATCGTTATAAAAAACCCGTCCTAGTCTCTGGCACCGATGGCGTTGGCACCAAGCTAAAGCTGGCGATGATGCTGAACAAGCACGACACCATAGGCATAGATTTGGTTGCCATGTGCGTGAATGACATTATTGTCACCGGCGCAGAACCCCTGTTCTTCCTTGACTATTACGCCACCGGCAAGCTTAACCTTGATGTTGCAACCGACGTTATCGCTGGTATTGGTAAAGGCTGTGAGTTAGCTGGCGCTGCATTGGTTGGCGGCGAAACGGCTGAAATGCCGGGCATGTATGAAGGAGAGGATTACGACTTAGCTGGTTTTAGCGTGGGTATTGTCGAAAAAGATAACGTTATCGATGGCTCAAATGTTGCGGTTGGCGATGTGCTAATCGGTCTTGCCTCATCAGGCGCGCATTCTAATGGCTATTCGCTGATTAGAAAAGTACTCGAATTACAAGACGACTTAGATCAAACCATTGGCGGCCAACCATTAGCCGATGTATTGCTTGCCCCTACCCGTATTTACGTCAAAACATTGCTCGGCCTTATCAGCAAGCACCCTGTACATGCGCTAGCACACATTACTGGCGGCGGCATCACAGAAAATTTACCACGCGTCTTACCCAAAGACACCGTTGCCAATGTCACCTTAGGCAGCTGGGTAACACCTGCGCTGTTCGATTGGCTGCAAGAAGAAGGCAACATCAGCGACGAAGAAATGCTAAAAACCTTTAACTGCGGCATTGGTATGGTGGTATGCGTTGCCAAAGAACACGCCGATGCGGTGTTAAAACATCTGAATGACAGCGGCGAAACCGCCTGCATCATCGGCGACATTGCCGCCGCACAAGGCGAACCCAAGGTTAATTACCAATAAATCGTATGCGTAACGGTTACCGTATTGTCGTTTTACTATCAGGCTCTGGCACGACCCTGCAATCGATTATTGATTCTGATTTACCCCTAGCATTAGCTGCCGTTATCAGCAATAAGACCGATGCTTTAGGCCTTAAGCGTGCGCAAGAAGCCCGCATTCCAACGCATGTTTTAGAGCACACCTCGTATGACTCACGTGAAGCGTTTGACCAAGACCTAAAAAACATCATCGACGAGTACCAGCCTGACCTGGTTGTACTGGCCGGCTTTATGCGCATTTTAAGCGACCCCTTCGTTCATCACTATGCCGGCAAACTTATCAACATCCACCCCTCTTTACTGCCTGCATATAAAGGCATGCACACCCATCAACGCGTGATGGATGCAGGCGAACCATTACATGGCAGCAGTGTGCATTTTGTTAATTCACAGCTCGATGGCGGCCCCGTTGTTTTGCAAGCGCGGCTACCCATTTTGCCAAGTGACAGCGTAGAAAGTTTAGAGCTGCGCATCAAAACCAAGGAACATCTCATCTACCCCACCGCCATTAGCTGGCTGGCAGAAGGCCGTATTGAATTAAAAGACGGCGCCATCTACATGGATGGGCAAAACATGACCGGCCCCGTGGTCATGGATTATATGTAGAATAGGTCCATGCGCTTCTTCTTTAAAAAAATCGCCGTCACTTTTTTTTCCGTATTTTTTCTTAGCTTTCCCTTGCTGTCCCTAGCCATTGAACATTCCATCCCAAACTTCACAGCAAAATATAAACTCAGCCACAACAGCATTGAAATAGGCCGCGTCACATTAAGCGTTAACGCCTTAGACGACCAGCAATATCAACTGGTTTCTACAACTCAAACCAGTGGTTTATTAGCCTTTGTTCGTGATGATGAGGTAGTTGAACGCAGTTTATTCGAATTAACAAAAAAGCACATTCGCCCCTTAGCCTATCAATACAAACAAACGATTGGTGATGATTTAAAAGACATTCGCCTCCAATTTGATTGGCAAAACTCAACCTTAACCAACACCATAAAAGGTGAAAATTGGAGCATGGGTATATCCGATGGTGTATTGGATAAAGCTCTGATGCAGGTTGCACTGATGTTAGATTTACAGGGAGCAGAAAAAACACTGAACTACCAAATTGCAGACGGCGGCAAACTAAAAGAGTACACATTCACACATCTAGGCACAGAAACCATCACTGTCACTGGACAATCATATGAAACGATAAAACTCGCGAGGAAAAAAGACGACAAACCGTTAATTACTTATTACTGGTGCGCCACCGATTTACACAATTTACCCATCTTGCTGAAGCGCGAAAAAACCTACGGCACCTTTGAGATGAGGCTTCTTAACGTAAAATTTAGACCCAAAAAGATTAAGCCTTAGGCAGGGTTACGCCTGTTTGTCCTTGGTACTTTCCGCCTCTATCGGCGTAGGAACTTTCGCAAATTTCATCCGCACCAAAAAACAAAAATTGCGCCACGCCTTCATTGGCATAAATTTTAGCTGGCAAGGTGGTCGTATTTGAAAACTCCAGCGTCACATGGCCTTCCCACTCTGGCTCAAGCGGTGTCACGTTCACGATAATCCCGCAACGCGCATAGGTTGATTTGCCCAAACAAATCGTCAACACATCGCGAGGTATCTTCAAATATTCAACCGTTCTTGCTAATGCAAAAGAATTCGGTGGAATAATACAAACGTCTGACTGCACGTCCACAAAGCTGTTTTCATCAAAGTTTTTCGGGTCAACCACCGCAGAGTTAATGTTCGTGAACACTTTAAACTCATTAGAGCAGCGCACATCGTAACCATAGCTTGAAGTGCCGTATGAAATAACCCGTCCGGCATCATTCTCTCTCACTTGACCCGGCTCAAAGGGTGAAATCATATCGTGCTGCTCCACCATCCGTCGAATCCAACCGTCAGACTTAATACCCATGCTTGATCCTGTGCTTTTATTTAATAATAATGTTCGGAATTTTGGCGCTAAAGTCTTGCGCTTTAACCGACAATGAAGCCGCTAGTCTTCTAGCCATGCCTCTGTAAATAGCTGACATCTGACTGTCCGGATCAGCCGCCACGGTTGGCGTACCAGAGTCGGCGCTAATGCGAATCCCCATGTCTAACGGTAACGCACCCAAAAACTCAATGCCGTACTCTTTCGCCATGGCTTCGCCGCCACCTTGTCCAAAAATAGCTTCTTCATGTTGGCAATTAGAACAAATATGTAAACTCATGTTCTCAATTAAACCTAAAACAGGAATGTCTACTTTTTCAAACATCTTCAGGCCTTTCTTCGCGTCAATCAGCGCAATATCTTGCGGTGTTGTCACAATAACCGAACCCGTTACTGGCACGGTTTGCGCCAGCGTTAAATGAATATCGCCTGTGCCTGGTGGCATGTCTATGATTAAGTAATCGAGGTCATCCCAATTGGTATCATTCAATAATTGGCCTAGCGCCTGCGTTACCATGGGGCCACGCAAAATCATCGGGGTGTCTTCGTCTACCAAAAATCCAACTGACATCACTTGCAAACCATGCCCTTCCATTGGTTCAATCGTTCGACCATCTGGCGAACCTGGGCGGCCTGTAATGCCTAACATTGTCGGTTGACTTGGGCCATAAATATCAGCATCCAAAATACCCACGCGCGCGCCTTCAGCGTGCAAAGCCAACGCTAGATTAGCAGCCGTGGTTGATTTGCCCACGCCACCTTTACCTGAGGCAACAGCAATCATGTTTTTAATGCCCTTCATCAACTTCACGCCTTTTTGCGCGGCGCGTGGTTTAATCAGCCAACTAACAGTCACCTTCGCACTGTTAACACCCTCTAGTTTCTCTAGGTGTTGACCGATATCCGCTGCCAACTCATCCTTAATGCCCGCAGCCGGGTAGCCTAAAACCACTTCAGCGCTCAACTCACCATTCATCAGTGTTAAGTTTTTTAACGCTTTACTCGTCATAATCGTTTTGCCCGTTAATGGGTCAATAAACTCTTTTAACGCCTGTTCAATGTCTGCTACTGACAAGTCACTCATGCTCGCTCCAAATACCAATGAAATAAAACCCTGCATTTTATACGTTTATCACACGCTTTAGTTAACTTTAAGGCTTAACTGAATCCTTACATCACACCGCTTAATCTAGTATTATTAATTCACCATTTACTGAGCCCATCACAAACAAGGAAGCGTTATGAAAAATATCAAAAAATTAACCCTCACCGCTCTTGCAGCCGCTTTTTTATTATCACTAACCGCTTGCGCACCTGAAGTGGGTAGCGAAGCCTGGTGTACCGACATGAAAGCCAAGCCTAAAGCCGACTGGACAGGCAATCAAACAACTGACTTTGCAAAAAACTGCATTTTTAAATAATCTAGTTTTAGCCAATAAAAGGGCAAGCACCTACTTAGGTGCTTGCCCTTTTTTATAAACTCTGGGCTTTACACCGCCCTCGGCAGATTTGCCAACCAATTTATGGGACAATATTCCTACCATTCAATCTATTAACACATTATCAGCACATGCTATAAAAAGTAAGTGCCTCCTCTAACCATTTGTCTGCACATCACCGCCTTATGTCAAAAGAAATTAGAAAAATTCTCGTCACCAGTGCCTTACCGTATGCCAACGGGCCTATTCATATTGGTCATTTGGTTGAATACATTCAAACAGACATTTGGGTGCGTTTTCAAAAACAACGTGGGCATAGCTGCCATTATGTTTGTGCAGATGATGCTCATGGCACGCCCATTATGCTTCGCGCACAGCAAGAGGGTATTACGCCAGAACAGCTCATTGCCGACATATGGACTCAACATAACGCAGATTTCGCCGAATTTAACGTAAGTTTTGATAACTTCTATAGCACCCATTCGGATGAAACACGCGATTTTGCTGAACTTATTTATAATCGCTTGAACGAACGCGGGCACATCCACCGCAAAACGATT
>JBDOOJ010000026.1:0-25586 GCA_039830885.1 Cycloclasticus sp. | reverse complement strand
CTGAGCTATATGGGCCTACATACCCACCTAACTGGAGCGGGTGGCGGGAATCGAACCCGCGTGTTCAGCTTGGAAGGCTGACGTTCTACCATTGAACTACACCCGCGGTAATCTCGACCCAATAAATCTTGGTGGAGGGGGGAGGATTCGAACCTCCGAAGGCTGAGCCGTCAGATTTACAGTCTGATCCCTTTGGCCGCTCGGGAACCCCTCCTAAATTAGCCGACTATTGTCTTGTATTTGATTTTGCCTGTCAACAAAGAAAACGCCTTCAGCAAAAGATTTTATTGTGTATGCAGGCGCTTCATGACTTCTTGGAATTCACCCCTACTCATTGCCGGAATTTCACTCACTGCATCCGCAACCGATATATCCATCAATACCCGGTCTGACTGGCTTGCAGCTTTCAAAACATAGTTGCTGACTTTATTTCGATCACCCGGGTGTCCAATACCCAGCCTGAGTCTATAAAAATCTTTTGCCGACAAACAACTAATAATATCTCGAAGACCATTATGGCCGCCATGCCCACCTGCTTTTTTTAACCTTACGGTACCCGGCTCAAGATCCAACTCATCATGCCCAACCAATATTTCTTCTGCCGATATATTGTAATAATTAGCATACGCCGATACGGCAGAGCCGCTTTTATTCATAAACGTTTGGGGCTTAAGCAGATGGATTTTTTTACTTCCAATAACGCCCGTTGCTACAGCTGACTTAAATTTTGATTCGTACGAAAAGGGCAAACCCAAATTTAGCGCGATACTGTCTAACAACAAAAACCCGGCATTATGCCGGGTTTTTTTATATTCATCGCCCGGATTACCTAACCCGACAATTAACGAAATCATATATTACTCGCCTGATTCCTCTTCGCTAGCTGAATCATCGCCTGCCTCTGTTTCTTCTTCAGACTCTTCTTCATCGACTAAGGCTGCCCTATTCATTTGAATAGTTACAATCTGTAAATCATGATCTTCACCTTGATGCAAAGCGACGATATCTAGGCCTTTTGAAAGTTTAATATCTGACAAATGCAAACTATCACCAATACCTAATTCTGAAATATCCACCTCAACAAACTCAGGCAAATTCTTAGGCAAACATTCAATTTCAATATCAACCAAATTATGCGTTACCACGCCGCCTTCTTTAACACCTGGCGCTACATCTTCACCAATAAAGTGAATAGGCACGTTTACTTTTAATTTTTCTTTCATGCTGACCCTTAAAAAGTCTGCATGCATTAAAATTGATTTTGCAGGATGACGCTGCAAGGCTTTAATAATGACGTTTTCTTTCTTCCCTGCTACATCGATAGACAGAATATGTGAGAAAAACGCTTCGTTTTCTGTACTGTGAAGCAATTGATTATGTGACAGTGTTATTGACACTGGGTCTGAACCCGCGCCATAAATAACAGCCGGAACCATATCTTGTTTGCGTAACCGACGGGTCGCGCCTTTACCTAAATCTTCGCGAATCGTTGCCGCTAATTCAAAACCGGTGCTCATCTAACTTCTCCAAAATAAAAATTAATTACACTAAACAGCGTATTTTGCCATACTTTTTAATCGACGTATAGCGAACTGACCGAATCACCATCAACCATTCGTCGAATTGTCTCTGCTAATATCTCTGCAACGCTTACTTGACGAATCTTATTACATTTTTTCGCATCCGCTCTAAGCGGTATGGTGTCAGTTACAACCAATTCATCAAGCACAGAGCCAGAAATATTTTCTATCGCTTTGCCAGATAATACCGGATGCGTACAGTACGCCCTTACACTTAAAGCGCCATTATTTTTCAACGCCATAGCAGCTAAACACAAGGTACCCGCCGTATCGACAAGGTCATCGACAATCACGCAATCTCTTCCGCTGACGTCACCGATGATATTCATCACTTCCGACTGATTTGGTTTAGGTCGACGTTTATCAATAATTGCAAGATCTGCATCATCTAACCTTTTTGCCAGCGCCCTAGCGCGCACAACACCGCCCACATCAGGCGAAACAATCATTAATTTATCCGTTTTCCTTTGCCAAATATCACTGAGCAACAAAGGCGACGCATAAACGTTATCAACAGGAATATCAAAGAAGCCCTGAATTTGGTCGGCGTGCAAATCCACTGTTAACACGTGGTCTGCGCCGGCTATATCAATCATTTTTGCAACGAGCTTAGAGGTGATAGGCACGCGCGCCGAACGAGGCCGTCTATCTTGCCGCGCATAACCATAATACGGTATTACCGCGGTAATCCGGCTAGCACTCGCACGTTTCAACGCATCAATCATGACCAACAATTCCATCACATGGTTATTTGTTGGTGCGCAAGTTGGCTGAATGATGAAAACTTCTTTCCCTCTGACGTTTTCAGCAATTTCAACCATAATCTCACCATCACTGAACATCTCAACGATGGCCCTTCCCAACGTAATGTTTAAATGATGCGCAATGTCGTTAGCCAACGCTTTATTTGCGTTGCCAGTAAACACCATGATGCGGCTATCTAGCACATTAAACTCCCAGTAAAGGTAACTATGATTTGCATAAAGATGGCTGGGGCGCCAGGACTCGAACCTGGGATGCGGAGATCAAAACCCCGTGCCTTAACCGCTTGGCCACGCCCCAATCTTTATGTTGCGGATTATACCTAATTTGTCGGATTTAAAACTGAGTTAAATGGACTTTTTTACCCACTGCAACAAAACTTATACCCTATGGATATAAAAACTGTTTAAGCGACGTCTGCAAAGGCGATTCATTCACTCCTTTCACAACCCACTTACCCCAACTTTCTGGCAATTGCTCTAACAATGCCACCGCTTCTTGTCGCGTGCCGCATTTAGCGAACATGCTCGAACCGGTTCCTGTCATATAAACCGTACTGAACCTTGAGAACTGCTTATAAATACCATCCAATTCTCGATTCATTTCTCTAACAACCGGCAAGCAAACATTTTGCACTTGCCCGTCAAGAAAGTCGCGTATTGTGATGGCTGGATTATCTCGTGTCAAACTCTTATGTGTAAAAACATCTTTTGTTGAACAATGATGCCCTGAATTAACCACTACAAACCATTTTTCAGGCAGCTGCATTGGCGTGATTTCATCTCCAATGCCTTCGGCCCACGCCGACTTTCCAACGATAAAAACCGGCACATCTGCACCCAGCGTTCGCCCTAGGGTCGTCAACATCTGTGTTGTATAACCTAAATTCCAGACCTTGTTCAACACAACCAGCGTTGTAGCAGCATTCGAGCTACCCCCACCTAAGCCTGCCCCCATGGGTAATATCTTTTTAAGCACTATTTTAGCGCCGACAGGGCAAGCACTGTGTTGTTGCAAAAGCTTTGCTGCACGTAGCACTAAATTAGCGTCATTTGAAAGCTCTTTAGAACTGCAACTCAGCTCAATGTCTCCCGTATTAACCGGTGTGAAATTCAACCAATCTGAGATAGCAATCAGCTGAAACACTGTTTGCAATTCATGGTACCCGTCCTCTCTTTGACCGCTGATATTCAACATTAGGTTGAGCTTTGCAGGGGATGGCCACCAATGTTCGGCCCACTCTCTATCGTCTAACGCTACATCGACCATTCATCCACCACCAACTTAATCTTCAATCCATCCTTAAATAACGTCACGCGCGCTGGTAGAACCACATCTGCGAAGAGACTGAAACGCTCTAACTTTACATCCCACCCGTCCTGTTTAAACGAATGAACGCCTAACGAATCGGATATTTCATTTTCAATCATTAAATTAGGGCTTGGAACACCTGTTATCCAAAAATGAAGGTGACGTAATGGTGGTGAATACCCGAACATGGACTGCAAGTCAGCACCAGATGCTTCATGCATATTCCCATCTGAATCAGACACCCAAACCCTTTCCTTTGAATAAGCTAGCTTTGCCACGATACCGCCTAACGAGGTACTTAGCGTTAGTTGATTAATTGAATCTTTATGCTTCCAACTTAAGCTGGTTAACCATGACTCTTTCTTATTTCGAACGGATAACCTACCCACCAGCGACCAATGCTTAACGGCTAAAATTCTCTCTGAATTACCAACAAAAGACCCGGGGTTAACTTGCTGCTTTAATGGCTCCAATGATGCGCACGCGAACAGCTGCGTGGCCAAGAACGCACAAACAATAAATCGCTTCACTTTAACCTGTTCATCACTTCAATCAGATAACGGTTGCTTTTGTCTTTTTCTAATGCATGTTGCCATACGGCCTTTGCTTCCATTTGTCGGCCCAGCGCCCATAGTGCTTCCCCAAGGTGCGCCGCTATTTCTCCTTCCGGTGTTTTTTTATACGCCTTTTCTAATAACACCAACGCCTGCTCATATTGGCCTTCACGGTAATTCAGCCACCCCATGCTATCGATAATAGCAGCATCATTAGGGCGTATTGACAGCGCCTGAGTTAAATATTGACGCGCCTCTTTAAACCGAAATGTTTTACTCGCAAGCGTATAACCCAGCGCATTCAATGCGTTTACATCTTTTGGCTGTTTAGCCAGGACAAACAACAGATCTTTTTCCGCTTCCGCCAACTGGTCGGTCTCAGTCGCGGCAATAGATCGCGCATACCTCAATGACAAATCATCCGGGTTATCTTTAACCGCCTCTGTTAATAGCGCATACAAAACATCGTATTGTTCCGCATCCATCAGTATTTCGGCCTCTAACAAATAAAATCTCGACGCGGCCTCAGAAAATTCGTTGCGCAGCCGCTGTATTACGCTCCTTGCGCCTTGTACATCACCAGAGTGCGCTTTGATGATAGCGATTGTTGCTTGCGCCGAAGCATAGTTCTCGCTTCTTTCTACCTTATCAAACCAGCCTAACGCTTCAGTGTCTTGTTTTTGATGATGTGTGATGCGCCCCAAGTAAAAAGCGACTTTAGAGCGGTAGGCATTTTCTTCATATAATTTTTCAAACATTATTTTTGCATTATCTGCGTCATCTAACTTCAAATACACAAGCCCTAACGCAAATCGAGCATCGGGGTGATTTTGCTGTCTTTGCGCTAGCAATAAAAATTGCTCTTTGGCCTCAAGGTATTGCTTGTCTTTAGCTAATAACTGAGCATAGACCATGACTAGCTGCTTAGTCTCAAGTTTTACGCTCGCGTTTTTTAATACAACTAAAGCCGCTTTTGTTTCGCCTTTTCTTTCGAATATTTGTGCTAATTGGACATAACCTGTCTGCCAGCTCGAATCCAATTCAATCGTCTTATTTGCGTCTTTTTCAGCTTGATCAAATAACGAAAAGCTGGACATCATTTGCGCTCGCGCAAGATAAACACCGGCTTCTTTAATGTTTTCATTCACTAGCACTCGCATAATACTTATCGCAACATCTTTATGTGCATTGCGCGAAACAACATCCCCAATGGCTAACAACGCATTACGCCTGGGTATATCGCTTTTCTCAAGAAGCGTTCTTATTTGCCCCAAGCTTTTTTCAACGTCACTCGACCTTAAATAAACAGTCAATGCTAAACGCCTTGCTTGAATTGACAGGTCTTTATCCCTCACCAAAATATCCACCACCGACCTAGCTGCAGCAATATCTTTGTTGTACAACGAAATCTGAGCCGCACGGAGCGCTATGTCTGTATTTTGCGACCGTTTCGCCGCATTAACATAAAAAGCAGAGGCCATATTCACATCTCCTCGCTGACCAGCAATTTCCCCACCCAATAAACTGTACAGCAGCTCTGGACTGAGACTACTCAGTTTATTTGATGCTTTTTCTGTCACCTGTTGGCTATTTTGAGCGACTTCAGTGGGTAACAATTGCGTGACCGCCTCATCTTTTTGTACGTGCGCGCAAGCAGGCAGCATGGACACTACAAAAACAAGCCATAACATTCTTAACAACATCTAAATCTCTCTATTTCTTAATGCAAAAGGATTAGTTTAACCGCAACGCCAACCAGCGGACTGATTCAGTCACGCACTAGCGAACAAACAATAAAACAAACCGCTGTTTAAAAAGTTTATAATAACTCAATTACCCTGACGTAAACCAATTCATACGCGCATGTTACTGACGCTCGGACTCAATCACAATACGGCACCTATCGAGATTCGAGAGAAACTCATATTTTCGCCTGAGCGTTTAAGTTACTCACTTCAATCACTTAACGAGCTTTCATCGATTGAAGAAGCGGCTATATTATCGACTTGTAACCGCACTGAAATTTATTGTGATATCGCTAACCACCAAACAGATGAACTCATCGCTTGGCTTGCTACTCATCATCAGTTGAACGAACACGATATTCGCGCCTATTTATATAGTCATACAGACCACCAGTCTATCAAACACATGTCACGCGTGGCCTGTGGACTAGATTCAATGGTACTGGGTGAGCCGCAAATTCTCGGGCAAATGAAAACGGCTTACCAACACGCCTCTGACGCGGGCACACTGGGGAAATACTTAGGCCGCCTGTTTCAACATACCTTTCAAGTTGCAAAAAAAGTACGTACCGATACAGCCATTGGCTCCAGCCCCGTATCCATTGCATTTGCGGGGGTTAAGCTCGCGCAACAAATTTTCGGTGATCTTAAAAATCAAACGGCTCTTTTAATTGGTGCGGGTGAAACCATTGAGTTATCTGCCCAACATCTCAAAGAACAAGGCATTGGCCGTTTAATCGTTGCTAACAGGACATTAGAAAAAGCGCAGGCCATTGCCTCACAAGGCAACGGTTACGCGATAGAAATAAAAGACATTCCTGAGCATTTGCCAGAAGCAGACATCATCGTCTCATCTACTGCCAGCCAGCTGCCTATTCTAGGCAAAGGCAGCGTTGAAACTGCTATTTTAAAACGCAAACATAAACCAATGTTTATGATGGATTTAGCCGTCCCTCACGACATTGAAAAAGAAGTCGGTAATTTAGACGATGTTTACTTGTATTGCGTCGACGACCTTAAGAACATCGTTGATGACGGCCTGCAATCACGCCGAAAAGCTGCTGAGCAAGCCGAAGACATTATTGACGTACAAGTCTCTCATTTTCAAACGTGGATTCGTGCACAGGATGCGTCGCAAACCATCCAGCAATTACGCCAACACGCCAACCAATCCCGTGAAGACTTGCTGCAAAAAGCACTCGTTTCCTTACATAATGGCCAACCTGCGGAACGCGTGCTTACACGGTTATCCAACGATTTAACCAATAAAATTTTGCACGCACCCAGCAGCACTTTAAAACAAGCTGCCTCTGAAGGTGATAGTGAATTATTGTCTGCGGCCCAACAACTTTTCAACTTAAAGAAATAACGTGAACATAACCATTCTACATAAGCTCGACACACTTGCTGAGCGCTTCGAAGAAATTGCAGGTCTACTCGCCGAGCCCAGCGTTCAAAGTAATCAAAATAAATTTCGAGCACTGAGCCAAGAGTACGCACATCTTGACCCCATTGTTAATACACATCAAAATTACCTATCAACGCTTGAAGACAAAAACGCTGCCAAAGCGATGCTCAATGACAGCGATCCTGAAATGAAGGCAATGGCGAAAGACGAGTTAAAAGAAAGCCAGAAAATGCTTGATGAGTTAGCAACGATGCTACAAATCTTATTGTTACCCAAAGACCCAAACGACGGCAAAAATGCCTTCATTGAAATTCGAGCCGGCACGGGCGGCGCAGAGGCCGCTATCTTTTCAGGCGACTTGTACCGAATGTATTTACGCTTTGCCGAAAAGAAACGTTGGAAATTCGAAGTTATCAGCGAAAGCCATGGCGATCACGGCGGCTACAAAGAAGTTATTGCCCGCATTGAAGGCAGCGACGTCTATTCACAATTAAAATTTGAGTCCGGCGCTCACCGAGTACAGCGCGTACCCGAAACTGAATCGCAAGGGCGCGTCCATACGTCAGCTTGCACTGTCGCCATCATGCCGGAAGCAGACGAGAAAGATGAGATTGAAATTAACTCTGGCGACCTACGCGTCGACACATTCCGCGCATCAGGCGCTGGCGGACAGCATGTTAACAAAACCGACTCCGCTATACGTTTAACGCATTTACCAACTGGCACGGTGGTTGAATGCCAAGATGAACGTTCTCAACATAAAAACCGCGCACGGGCGATGGCCTTATTGAAGTCTCGAATAATGGCCGCTGAACAAGAAAAGCTGGATGTTGAAGAAGCAGAGTCTCGTCGTTCACAAGTTGGAAGCGGTGACCGTTCTGAACGAATCCGCACTTATAACTACCCTCAAGGCCGTGTCACCGATCATCGCATCAACCTTACTTTATACAAACTGGATGAAATAATGCAAGGCGCACTCGACCAAGTTATCAATCCTTTGATACAAGAGCACCAAGCTGACTTACTAACCCAGCTTGGCTCTGTAGAATAAAGAATCTTATTAGAGTTTAACCCCTAATGACCGAGCACACTGTTTGCGTAAAAGACGCGTTAGCAATGGCCAGCGCTCAACTAATAGAGAGCGATAGCTGTCAGTTGGATAGCGAAGTTTTACTGGCGCACGTGTTAGAAAGAAACCGTTCATTTTTACGAGCTTGGCCAGAAAAACCTTTAACTAATAGACAGCAACAACAATATACGTTCCTTATCAATCAACGCCAACAAGGCCAACCAGTCGCTTATTTAACCGGCGAACGCGAGTTTTGGTCACATACTTTTCACGTTAGTCCTAGCGTACTCATTCCACGCCCCGACACGGAACTGTTGATTGAAATTGTCTTAAATACCATTGACTCCAGCCAGTCCATTAACATTGCAGACCTAGGCACGGGCAGCGGCGCTATCGCCATTTGTTTAGGACTTGAGTATCCACACGCCAACATTACTGCTATTGACCAAAGCAGCGATGCATTACTCGTCGCCAAAAATAACGCAAAACACCTCAATTGTCACAATGTGAGCTTTCTAGAAAGCAACTGGTTTGATCAATTAGACGATACAACGTTTGATATTATCGTCAGCAACCCGCCCTACATTGACAAAGCCGACCAGCACTTACAAGAAGGCGATGTAAGGTACGAGCCAAAAACTGCATTAATTGCCGGCGAGAACGGGTTAAAAGACATTAAATCAATCGCTCTTCAAGCCAAACAATACCTGAAAGTCGGCGGGTTTTTACTGTTTGAACATGGATTCGAACAAAGCAATCCAGTTAAAACTTTGTTAGAATCTCACGGCTATCACCACATACAACAATTTAAAGATATACAAGGTCACCTTCGTGCGACATTGTGCCGATTCAACCACCCATAAAACTCATCATGTATCAAAAAGAAGTCGAACTCCCACGTAAACTTGTTAATGAATTACTGCATAAAGCCCAGTTATCTCCACAACACGAAGTGTGTGGTTTTGTTGGCATTAAAGGCCAAACATTTAGCTGTTACGGTATTGAAAACATTGCCGATGAACGAGCCACGCAATTTCTAATGGAGCCCGCTCAACAATTAGCTGCTATAAAAAGCATGCGCGAACAAGAGCAGGAGATATTTGCTATTTACCATTCGCACCCGACTGCACCAGCTATTCCATCAGCGATGGACATTGAACACTCCGCCTATCCTGATGCTTATTACTTAATTATCTCACTAAACACTAAAGGCGTACTTGAAATGCGCTGCTTCAAGTTATTGCACGATGAAAATATTGCCGAAATAACCCTAAGAATGACCGAAGAGTAAAATAGCTTTACTTCTCTTCGTAACGTTGGTTTTCTGGCTCCAAACCAGCCAAAGCCACTGCTCGTCTTAATTTTCTTCTGGGCCCATCTGCAAACTTGCTCAACATATATGCCTCTCTATACGCCCAAACAGCCTCATTATATTTTTTCAAATGCATTTGTGCATCACCAACTAACATCCAACCTTTAACCGTGGGATTGGTTTTCAATTTATCTTCAATACGGCGTATTTCAATATCAATCTGCGCCGTTTCAGATAATTTAACGCCAGGTCTCGTATTTACTTTCGCTTCAACCTGTACTGGCACAACATTAACCACTGTTTTCTTTTCAATTTCAGTAACCGTTGATTCGTTGTCACAAGCTATTAATAACATCAGTAATAGCGAGCCGATTATTAATTTTAAACTATTCATCATGTTCCTCTTTTTTAGTGTCATCGTAATAGAACCTTAAAAAGCGCTTATCCTTTCAACTTTTCTTGTAGCAACTTATTCACTTCTTGCGGGTTCGCTTTGCCTTGCGTTTGCTTCATGATGCTCCCCACAAAAAAGCCTAACACTTTGGTTTTACCGCCACGGAATTGCTCAACTTGCGCGGGGTTATCAGCCATCAACTGATCAATGATTTTTTCCAGTTCGCCGCTATCAGACATTTGCTTTAAACCTTCGCGCTCAATCACTTCATCCGCTGTCGCGTCACTGTTCCACAAGAATTCGAACACCCGCTTGGCGATTTTTCCGGAAATGGTTTGATCAGCGATTCGCTTAACCAAACCGCCTAAACGCTCCGCACCTACGGGGCTTGCTGCAACATCTAAGCTGTGTTGATTTAAGTTCGCACTTAACTCACCCATCACCCAGTTTGCCACCAGTTTCGTTTCCCCATCAGAAAAATTAACCGCATCCTCATAATAATCAGCCACCGCACGTTGCGTTGTTAATACATCTGCGTCGTATTCACTGAGTTTATACTGTTCTAGAAAGCGCTGCCTCTTAACCTCAGGCAACTCAGGCAAATCAGCGCGCATTTCATCCAGTAATTCCGCCGTTATTTCTACCGGCAATAAATCGGGGCACGGGAAATAACGGTAGTCATTCGCCTCTTCTTTTGAACGCATTGAACGCGTTTCATCTTTATTGGCATCGTACAAACGCGTTTCCTGAAGCACCTTACCACCGGATTCAATCACATCAATTTGGCGCTCCACTTCATGAGCAATCGCTTTTTCTATAAACCGAAATGAGTTCAAGTTTTTAATCTCAGCACGCGTGCCAAATTCTTCCTGACCCATTGGTCGAACTGACACGTTCACATCGCAACGGAACGAGCCTTCTTGCATATTACCGTCACAAATACCTAGGTATTGCACTAAGGTGTGTAGTTTTTTTACATACGCCACCGCTTCAGCAGACGAGCGCATATCAGGTTCGGAGACTATTTCTAACAACGGTGTGCCAGCGCGGTTTAAATCCACCCCGGTCATGCCTTGGTAATCTTCATGCAAAGATTTACCGGCATCTTCTTCCAAATGCGCACGCGTCACGCCGATAGTTTTTATCTCTCCATCGACCACAATATCAATCTGACCTAAGCCGACGATTGGCTTATCAAATTGGCTGGTTTGGTAGCCTTTTGGCAAGTCTGGGTAGAAATAGTTTTTACGCGCAAACACAGAATAGGGCGCAATGTGCGCACCAATCGCCAAGCCAAATTTCACTGCAAAACGTACCGCTTGTTCATTCAACACCGGCAAGGTGCCGGGTAAAGCCAAATCAACTGCACAAGCTTGCGTATTAGCGTCCGCACCATACGCGGTTGATGCGCCGGAGAAGATTTTAGATTTTGTCGCAAGTTGAGCATGTATTTCAAGCCCAATAACTGTTTCCCATTGCATGCCTATGCCTCCTTCTCGTAACCAGCAGGCACTGCAAGGTGCCAATCTGTTAATTGTTGATATTGATGCGCAACATTGAGTAGTTTTGCTTCTTCAAAATAATTGCCAATCAACTGCAAGCCCACGGGTTTATTGTCAACAAAACCACACGGAACAGACATCCCCGGCAAACCGGCTAAATTCACGCCAATGGTAAAGATGTCGGATAAGTACATAGACACCGGATCGTCCTTCTTCTCACCTGCCGAAAAGGCAACCGATGGCGCCGTTGGGCTGGCGATAATATCAACGCTTTTAAACGCTTCCACAAAATCATTTTTAATTAAGCGGCGTACTTGCTGTGCTTTTTTGTAATACGCATCGTAGTAACCGGCCGATAACACGTAAGCACCCATCATGATTCGGCGTTTTACTTCGTCGCCAAACCCTTCTCCACGAGAACGCTTATACAAATCTTCTAAATCTTTAGGCGAATCACAACGGTAGCCATAACGCACGCCGTCAAAACGCGACAAATTTGCCGAACATTCAGCGGGGGCAACAACATAATAGGCCGGTACCGATAAATTGATATTCGGCAAGCTAATTTCTTTAATGTTCGCGCCAGCCGATTTGATGGCATCAATTGCCGTTTCAATGGTTTCGCGAATACTGTCATCTAAATCGTCGGTAAAAAACTCTTTCGGCAACCCAACTGTCAATCCTTTAATAGGATTGCCCAAATTAGCCAATAAATCATCCACTGGCTTATCAACGCTGGTCGAGTCTTTCTCATCAAAGCCTGACATCGCTTGCAACATAATCGCCGCGTCTTCTGCGCTTTTTGCAAAGGCACCCGCTTGATCCAAACTGGATGCAAAGGCAATCATGCCGTAGCGTGATACCCGACCATAGGTGGGCTTAATGCCAGTAATGCCACAAAAAGCAGCGGGTTGGCGAATAGACCCACCAGTATCGGTACCACTAGCAAGCGGCGCTAATCGAGCAGCCACAGCGGCGGCTGAGCCACCAGACGAACCACCTGGCACTGTCTTTAAATCCCACGGATTCTTAACGCCACCGTAATAGCTGGTTTCATTCGATGAGCCCATCGCGAATTCATCCATATTTGTTTTACCCAACATCACTGCGCCAGCTTGCTCAAGCTTACCCACCGCCGTTGCTGTGTAAGGCGCTATAAAATTATCCAACATCTTTGATCCGCAACTGGTTCTTAAACCTTGAGTGCAGAAAATGTCTTTATGTAAAAGTGGGATACCCGTTAATAGACCGGCATTACCCGATTGAATACGTTTGTCTGCCTCTGCCGCCGCGACTAACGCCGCTTCTTCATTTGACGTAATAACGCTATTCAGCTCGCCATCAAAGTGTTTAATTCGGTTTAAAAAATACTGACTTAATTCAACACTTGAAATGTCTTTGTTTTGTAGGCTACTTGATAATTCTTTTAAGGATTTGTTATACATTTTATTAACGGCTTAATAATTCAATTAATCGATGACGCGTGGCACTAAAAACAAACCGTCTTCAGTATCCGGTGCATTTTGTTGCAAGATTTCGCGTTGGTCCACCTCCGTCACAACATCAGACCTAAGGCGCTGCATCTGATCCAGCGGATGCGCCATCGGTTCAACATCAGACGTATCCACTTGATTCATCTGTTCGACTAAGTTCATAATATTCGACAAATCTGACGCGTACGCTTCAACCTGATCTTGTTGAATTCCTAGCCTTGCCAAATGTGCTATTTTCAGTACATCTTCCGACTGAATTGACATAGAATGCCCTCTTTATTTAATTAAAGCTTTAAAACCGTGCAAATTAACACAATTCGCGCCTTGCCCAAAGGGGTATAGGGTTGTTAAAGTACAAAATTACTCACCACTATACGTTTTTCACTCATGTTTAAAAAAATACGCGGCATGTTTTCCAACGATTTAGCAATCGATTTAGGCACGGCGAACACTTTAATTTACGCTCTCGGTAAAGGCATTGTGCTAAATGAACCCTCTGTTGTCGCTATTCGCGAAGACAAGATTCGTGGTGAAAAAAGCTTTGCAGCCGTCGGTACCGAAGCGAAAGCGATGTTAGGCCGAACACCCGGAAACATTACCGCTATTCGCCCACTTAAAGATGGCGTGATAGCCGATTTCACGATTACTGAAAAAATGCTGCAATACTTCATACATAAAGTACATGAAGGCCGTTTTTTACGCCCCAGTCCACGAGTTCTTATCTGCGTGCCTTGCGGTTCAACGCAGGTTGAAAGACGCGCTATTAGAGAATCTGCTGCAGGCGCAGGTGCACGCGAAGTATTTTTAATTGAAGAACCCATGTCTGCCGCCATTGGCGCAGGCTTGCCAATCGACGAAGCCAGAGGCTCAATGGTATTAGATATTGGCGGTGGTACATCTGAAATTGCCGTACTTTCATTGAATGGCATTGTTTATTCCGAATCAATCCGTGTGGGCGGCGACCGTTTTGACGAAGCTATTATCAATTACATACGTCGTAACTACGGCACCGTCATTGGTGAGGCCACTGCTGAAAAAATCAAACACACCATTGGATCGGCTTACCCCGCCAAAGAAGTTAAAGAGATGCGAGTGACTGGGCGAAATTTAGCTGAAGGCATCCCCAGAAGTTTCACATTAAACAGCAATGAAATTTTAGAATCCCTGCAAGAACCCCTTAGCGCCATTGTCAGTGCAGTTAAACGAGCACTCGAACAAACACCACCTGAACTAAGCGCCGACGTAGCTGAAAATGGCATTGTCTTAACGGGCGGTGGCGCTTTGCTAAGCGGCATTGATGAGCTTATTCATGAAGAAACTGGCGTGCCAGTGCGTACTGCTGACGAACCTTTAACCTGCGTTGCACGTGGCGGCGGCAAAGTGCTGGAGCTGATTAATGAAAAAGGGCCGCATATTTTCGATCTCGAATAAGAAGCAAGGTTAGTCCTCATAAAACCTATTTTCACAAAAGGGCCTTCAACAAACACGCGGTTTATAGCTGCGGTTATTGTTTCAATTGTGTTGCTGCTACTTGCGCATCAAACCAACCAACTGACTCGGCTTAAAGATAGCCTTTCATTGATCGTACACCCCGTACTCGTTATTGTTGATTTACCAAGCACGCTTTATGACTGGTTCACTCAAAGCACCAGTGATCACGCCGAGTTGCTCGAGGAGAACCGTACACTGCGTTCAAGTGCATTATTATTGAAAGCAAAACTTCAAAAATTTGAGGCCTTAGAAAAAGAAAACACGCGTCTGCATAGCCTTCTAGAATCATCATTTAAATTAGGTGAACAGTTCATTTCTGCGGAGCTTATCAGCGTAAATCAAAACCAAAATACGCAACACATCGTCATTGATAAAGGCAGCCGTTTTAATTTATACGCGGGCCAAACGGCGTTAAATGAAGACGGGGTCATCGGGCAAATTATTAATGTAAACCCGCTAACATCGTCCATCATGCTCATTACTGACCCAAATCACGCCACACCCATTGAAGTTAACAGAACCGGCTTAAGAACCATTGCCTCTGGCAGTGGCATCCAAAACATATTAACGCTTCCGTATTTACCTCATAACGCCGACATAAAAATAGGCGACTTACTCACAACAACTGGGCTCGGCGGTGTATTTCCGAAAGGCTACCCTGTTGGTATTATCACGCAATTGACGCCAATATCAGGCGGAGCATTTATGTACGCCGAAGCTGAAACGGTTGCAAAAATTGAACGCATACGCGATATTTTATTAGTTTGGAGCAAGCAAGAACCCATGCCACTATTATCCGGCGCCCCAACCGAACCTAAACATATCACTACCCGTGCACGCTAGGTCTTCAGGCGGGTTCATTATTTACTTATCATTGTTCATCGCCATGTGCTTAAGCGTTGCGCCGTGGCCAAACCAATTGGCCATTGTCATGCCAAGCTGGACGCTGTTAACCCTCATGTATTGGAATATCGCATTACCACACAAAGTCAGCGTTGGAACTGGCTTTATGACAGGCCTGTTGCTTGATGTCCTTACCGGCAGCACATTAGGACAAAACGCCTTAATTTTCAGCATCGCTTCTTTTTTGAGCCACACGCTTTATTCACGCTTACGGAACTACCACGTTTGGCAACAGGCTTGTTTTATTTTATTATTCTTACTCATCATGCAACTCCTGTCACTGTGGATTAGTCGATTTACACATTACTTCGACGCAGGTTATGGCTACTGGACACAGGCCTTTACAAGCGCGATGATTTGGCCTGTCGTGTTTGCAAGCTTACGGTTAGTTCGACGACGGTTTAGAGTTCAATAGCATCAAATGAAAACAAGTTTCGACCTCAAAAGTTCTTTGCATGAAAGCCGTTTATTCCTTTCGCGCTCAATCACATTAATTATCTTTGTACTGATACTGTTTGTAGCTCTGATAGCAAGGCTGACATATTTACAAATCGAAACACACGAAAAGTACTCAGATTTAGCGCAAAACAACCGCGTCAAATTATCCGTTATTAACCCCGTAAGGGGCCTAATTTTTGATGTTCATGGCCGCGTATTAGCGGAAAACAACCCCAGTTACAGCCTCGAATTAGTCCCCGAGCAGGTCGACGACATCAACTTAACCATTAAAAAATTAAGCGCGTTACTGCCTATTTCTGAGAATGACATAACCTTATTTGAAAAACGACGCAAACAATTAAAACGCTTTGCTAGTATTCCACTAAGAAAGCGCCTTAATGATACGGAAGCTGCCATCTTCTCAGCCAACAGGCATCTATTTCCTGGCGTCGATATTCAAGCCCGTCCACTTAGGCATTACCCATACCCAGAGCTCACCTCTCATGTTGTCGGTTATGTCGGTGCAATCAATGAAAAAGAACTTAAGACGATTGACCCCGTAAACTACAGAGGATCTCGATTCATCGGCAAAACCGGCGTTGAAAAAACGTATGAAAGCGAATTGCATGGCTTCGTAGGCTATCAACAAACCGAAAACACCGCCCAAGGTCGATCACTTAAAGTACTCAGTCACACACCACCTTTATCCGGCAGTAATTTAACCTTAAATCTTGATATTGAATTACAAAAAATTGCTTACAATATGCTCGGCGATTACACAGGCACAATCGCAGCCATTGATACCCGAACTGGCGCTGTTCGGGCCCTTGTTAGCAAACCTGGATTTAATGCTAACCTATTCGCAAAAGGCATAGACACAGTCTCATACAAGGCGTTGCAAACATCTACCAAAAAGCCGTTATTTAACCGTGCATTGCGCGGGCAATACCCTCCCGGCTCAACCCTCAAACCATTTTTTGGTCTGGCGGGGCTTGAGTACAACACCATCCAGCCGAACGAAAAAATCAACTGTCCTGGCTTTTACCGACTACCCAAGCAAGAACATAAGTACCGTGATTGGAAACGGGGCGGTCATGGCATGATGAACTTACACGACTCCATTGTTCAATCGTGTGACGTGTATTTTTACACCCTTGCACACCGTCTTAAAATTGACCGCATGCACAGCTTTTTAAGCCGTTTTGGTTTTGGTCAAAAAACAGGCTTAGATATTAACGGTGAAAAAGGCGGTCTATTACCTTCACGTGAATGGAAGCGCCGCGCTCGCAACCAAGCCTGGCACCCTGGAGAAACGTTGATTGCTGGCATTGGCCAAGGTTTTAACTTAACGACCCCCCTACAGTTAGCACACGCAACTGCCATTTTGGCAAATAGAGGCACGGCGTTCGAACCCTCTCTTTTAGCTCGTATCGATAGCACCCTCATCAAACCCATGCCCACGTTACCGGTCGAACTCAACAATAATTCACACTGGGACATCGTCCTTAACGCCATGTACGATGTTGTTAATGGTGCACGTGGTACAGCCCGACGCATAAAAGAAGGCGCGCCGTATAAAATCGCCGGTAAAACGGGTACGGCACAAGTCTTTAGCATTAAACAAGATGGAAAATACGATGAAGAAAATGTTTTAGAGCATCTAAAAGATCATGCTTTATTCATCAGTTTTGCGCCCGCCAAAGACCCACAGCTGGCCATTGCTGTTATTGTAGAAAATGGCGGACACGGTGGCTCAGTTGCCGCACCCATTGCACGTGCAATGTTTGACCAATATATAACAACATCACCATGATTTCGTCTTTCCAACACACCCAAAACCGCAGCCATTACCACCAACGAAAAGTTGGTCTGTTACAACGCTTACATATCGACATCACACTGTTGATTTTATTAATCTGTTTGTCATCCATTGGCATTCTCATTTTGTTAAGCGCAGGTCACGAAGACATTGGCTTATTACAACGACAAGTGACGCGATTAGGCATCGCTTTTTTAGCCATGCTGGTAGTTGCTCAGATTCCACCCCATATTTTAAAAATGTTTGCACCGTGGTTATTCATATTGGGAACAATACTTCTACTCGGTGTGTTGTTTGTCGGCGACATGGGGAAAGGCGCTCAACGCTGGTTAGACTTAGGCTTTTTCCGTTTCCAGCCCTCTGAATTACTTAAACTCGCCACGCCCATGGCCATTGCTTGGTATCTAGCAGAAAGGCGCCTGCCGCCACGACTCAAGCATATTGGTTTCGCCACGGTATTTATTGCCATTCCTACTGTATTAATAGCCAAGCAACCCGACTTAGGCACGGCTATTTTAATCGCGAGTTCCGGTATTGCCGTGCTCTTTTTAGCGGGTATTTCATGGAAATTAATCACCGGTGTTATCGCCGCTACTGCTGGCCTTGCGCCCGTGTTGTGGAGTTTTATGAAGGAATACCAGCAACAGCGTGTTCTCACTTTCCTTAACCCTGAAAACGACCCACTCGGTGCGGGGTATCATATTATTCAATCTAAAATTGCAATTGGGTCAGGCGGCATTTACGGTAAAGGTTGGATGCACGGTTCCCAAGCGAGATTGGAGTTTTTACCGGAAAGCTCTACCGATTTCATTTTTGCCGTATTTTCTGAAGAGTTCGGCTTAATCGGTTGCATCATGCTGTTAACTATTTATTTACTGATTTTCATACGTTCTATTTACATCGCCATACAGGCACAAGATACTTTCTCAAGACTACTCGCCGGCAGCCTTTCACTGACATTTTTTGTCTATTTGTTTGTAAATGTCGGTATGGTCACGGGCATTTTGCCCGTGGTTGGTGTACCCTTACCGTTAGTCAGTTATGGCGGAACATCAATGGTAACGCTATTAATTGGCTTTGGTATTTTAATGTCCATACACACTCACCGAAAACTACTATCTTCCTAAGGACAGGTTATGAAATTTAACTCTTTTCGCTTTCTTTTAGCTGTATTTATTTCCATTACTTCGCTCAACGCATGTGCAACGACAGCCAACGTTAACCCCGAAATTTACCATGATTTTATCGAAAAAATGGTCACCGAACACCAATTTGATCGCGATGAATTAACGGCTTTACTAAAAAAAGCCGTCGTTAAAGACAGCATTCTCAAGGCCATGTCATCCCCTGCGGAAAAGCGCTTGGAATGGCACAGTTATCGAAACATTTTTTTGAAACCAAATCGCATCAATGGCGGCGTAACGTTTTGGCAAGAAAACCAAACCTTGCTCGATGCGGCGTCAAAAAAATATGGCGTGCCGGCTGAAATTATCGTCGCAATTATTGGTGTAGAAACACGCTACGGTGGCAACACAGGTTCTTATAAAGTACTCGACTCACTGACCACCCTAGGTTTTCATTTTCCTAAAAGAGCCAAGTTTTTCAAACGTGAATTAGAGCATTTCTTATTACTTTGCCGCGAAGAAGGCTTCGACCCATATCAACCAAAAGGTTCTTACGCTGGCGCCATGGGAAAATCCCAATTTATATCCAGTAGTTACCGTGCCTACGCGGTTGATGGCGACGGCGATAACAAGCGAGATTTATGGAACAGCCATGCGGATATTATTCACAGTATCGCTCATTATTTTGCAAAACACGGCTGGAGTAAATCCCCGCTGATTACCCAACAAACAACCGTCACCGGTGACGCGCATAAAACATTACTCAGCCGTTCACTCAAACCTAAAAATACCTTAAAACAACTCGCTAAACATAACGTCAAAACACCTAAAGATATGGCGGGAGACACCGTCGTCAAGTTGTTAGAACTCAAACAAAAAAATCATTCGGAATTTTGGTTAACCTTCCACAACTTTTACGTCATCACCCGTTACAACCACAGTCATTTATACGCCATGGCGGTGTATCAATTAGGGCAAGAAATAAAAAAGGGCTTTTTAAAAGAAACGTAAATAACCATGCGCCTTTTCTTTATTTTAATAACTGTCTGCTTAATAACTGCGTGTGGATCTCAAAAACCATTCATCAGTGATAGTGCGCCCTTAGTACACCCTGAAAACCTGGAACTAACCCCGGATGCTATTCCCCGTATTGAGCCGAAAAGTCGCGGTGGTAACCCGCGTTCTTACGAGGTGTTTGGCACCACCTATTATGTTATGCCGTCTAGCGATGGCTTTGTGCAACGTGGCATTGCGTCTTGGTATGGCACTAAGTTTCATGGCAACAAAACATCTAACGGTGAAACGTATGATATGTACGCCATGACGGCAGCACACAAAACACTGCCTCTACCTAGCTACGTTGAAGTAACCGACCTAAACAGTGGTAAAAAAATTGTGGTTCGCGTCAACGACCGAGGTCCTTTTCACGAAGGTCGAATTATTGATCTGTCTTACGCTGCAGCAACGAAACTCGGCACCTTAAAAACGGGCACATCACACGTGGAAATTAAAGTTCTGAACCCGCTTGCTAGCACTTCCGTTGCTTTAGAATCTCCACCGAATCAACTTGTTACACCATCACGCCCCCTTAGCACCAGCAAGATCCCTCTCGTATCGCCCATTAATTCGAACAATAAAGGCTTCTTATTCATACAGGTTGGCGCTTTTGGGTCACTAGAAAACGCCACAAAATTAAAACGCCGTCTTATCAATGAATTAAAAGCGCCAGTGACGATTAAGTCGACTGCCGCTAACCTTGACCCGTTATACCTTGTACGCGTGGGGCCCTATATCCGCATTAAGCGAGCGGATTTAGTCAGATTACAACTTCTAAGGCTGGGTTTTAATAACGTCATCTACGCAACTGAATAACGCCTATATATTAGGTCTACCTATAAGCTTTTTTCCCTCTCTTGCGTGATACAATTGCCTTTCATTCGACATCACATAATCTCTATTTCAGCACCCATATGAAACAAATTTTCTTTATTCTTTGTGTCTTTCTCTCTACTCAAGCCAACGCCTTACCGATACCATCCGCACCTGACTTAAAGGCCCGGAGCTACCATGTGATTGATTTTAACAGCGGTACTGTTATTGCGTCAAAAAGCCCTGACTTGAAATTGGCTCCCGCGAGCATGACAAAAATCATGACGGCTTTAATTGTTTTTCGTGAAATACGTCATGGCAATTTGAACGTAAACGACCAAGTTCGTATCAGTGAAAAAGCGTGGCGAACACCCGGCTCTAGAATGTTTGTTGAAGTGAATAAATTTGTCTCAATTGACGACTTAATTCACGGCATGCTGGTCCAATCGGGCAATGATGCCACCGTTGCCTTGGCTGAACATATTGCTGGCGATGAAACAACCTTTGCACAACTCATGAACCAAGTCGCAAAAGAGTTAGGCATGCTTAATAGTCATTTCATAAATAGCTCTGGTTTACCCGATGACGACCATTACACCACAGCTAAAGATCTCGCCACCCTCACTCGCGCGTTGATTGCCGAATCACCTGAGTTATATAAAATTAATGCGATTAAAGAATTCACCTTCAACGGCATCACCCAGCAAAACAGAAATAAACTGTTATGGCGTGATAGCAGCGTAGATGGCGTTAAAACGGGGCATACTGAAGCTGCAGGCTATTGCCTTGTGTCATCTGCTGTACGCGACAACATGCGACTCATTTCAGTTGTCATGGGTACCGATAGCGTTCGCGAACGTAATGATATCAACCAAGCCTTATTAAATTACGGCTACCGCTTCTACAAAACGCACTTACTGTACAAAGCTGAGCAGTCGTTGAGCACAGCCCGCGTTTGGAAAGGCGCACAAAAAACGTTATCTGTCGGTTTAGCCAAAGACCTTCACCTCACCATTCCGCGCAATCAATACAAGGCGCTCGACGCCAGTTTAGAAATCAACCCGCAATTAATCGCCCCGATTAACAAAACTCAACACGTCGGTACCGCCGTGATTAAGCTAAAAGGTGAGGTTATTGCAAAACGTCCTTTAATTGCACTCGATAACGTCGATGAAGGCTCGTTGATGGATGTGTTAAAAGATGAAGTCTTATTAATGCTGGAATAAAGGTATTGCCGTGTCATCTCAACTTAATGTCTTTCTCAACGGTGAATTCCTACCGTTAGCTGATGCTAAAATCTCGGTGCTCGACCGGGGGTTTTTGTTCGCCGATGGTGCCTACGAAGTTATCCCCGCCTACGCAGGCAAATTGTTTCGTTTACAGCAGCATTTAGACCGCCTCAACAGCAGTTTAGCGGCCATTCGCATGCAACCGGTAATGACAGACCAGCAATGGGCTAAGGTGCTCAACAAACTGCTTGAATTGCATACGCAATCCGACCAATCTGTTTATGTTCAAATCACCCGAGGTGCAGGCGTTAATCGCGACCATCAACTGCCAGAACAATACGAACCAACGACGTTTGCTATGTGCCAACCCATCGTTACCGATAGTTTGGATAAAATCGCCAACGGCATCAGCGCCATCACCTTAGATGATATTCGCTGGGATTGGTGTCATATCAAATCAGTCGCCCTACTGGGTAATATTTTATTAAAGCAGCAAGCCAGCGATCAAAACTGCACAGAAGCCATTTTACTTCGCGATGGTTTTGCCACTGAAGGCTCAGCCAGCAATCTATTTATCGTTAAAAACAAACAACTCATCACGCCGCCAAAAAGTCATCACTTACTGCCCGGCATTACCCGTGATTTGGTGCTTGAGCTTGCTATGCAAGCGGGCATTGATTGTGTCGAACGCGAGGTGTCAGAACTAGAACTATTCAGTGCTGATGAAATATGGCTGACCAGTTCCACGAAAGAAATCATGCCGGTTATTGAATTAAACCGACAAGCCGTGGGCAACGGCCAACCGGGCGACGTATGGCAACAAGTGGCTCGCCGCTATAGCCAATTCAAAGAACAACTTAGGCTGCTCTAAAGATGGCTGATAAAACACCTGAAGAGCTGCATAATGAACTGATGGATTACCCCTGTAAGTTCACCATTAAAGCCATGGGGCATGCACACATTGATTTAAGCGTCGTTGTGATTAATATCGTTAAGCGTCATGCCAAAGATGCCGAGCATACCCCGCCACAATCAAAGTTCAGCAAGTCAAAAAAATACATCTCAATCAGCCTCACCATTACCGCTCAGAGCAAACAGCAAATGGATGCCATTTATCAAGATTTAAGCGACAGCGAACACGTTCTTATGTCACTGTGAGTGAGCAAACACTTAAAATTCGTCAATTAGGTCAGCAAGACTATCAATTAACATGGGCCGCCATGAAGGCCTTCTGTCTGCAACGCGACAACACGACCGATGACGAAGTTTGGTTTGTCGAACACCCAGCCGTCTTCACTCAAGGCGTTAGCGGCAAACCTGAACACATCCTAGTCGATAACGACATTCCGCTCATCCAATCCGACCGGGGTGGCCAAATTACCTACCACGGCCCAGGCCAGTTGGTTATGTATGTTTTGTTTGACCTTCGCCGGCTTGGCATTGGCGTTCGTACACTGGTCGATGTCCTTGAAAACATCACCATTGCTGGGTTAAAGCAATATGGCTTAACGGCCGTCGCACGCCAAGATGCACCGGGCGTTTATCTGGACGATAAGAAAATAGCCTCTTTGGGGTTACGGGTAAAGAAAGGTTGCAGTTATCACGGCCTTAGCATTAACATCAACATGGATTTAACGCCGTTTAGCTACATCAACCCATGTGGATACAAAGGCCTTGAAGTTACCCAATTGTCAGCACATGGCGTAAAATGCCAACTAAATGATATTGCCGCAGTGCTATTGCATGAATTAAAAGCACAGCTCAACTACAGCCAACTGATACTTGGCCCAAACACTTTGTAGATAAAACACCATGTCAGAAACAAACGAAACATTAAAAGCCCCATCACGAGCCACACCTGACACCCACCAGCGTAATGAAACAAAGCTAGCGCGCATCCCAATTAAAGTTGAGAAAAAAGCTAATATTTTACGCAAGCCGTCTTGGATACGCGCCAAAGTGCCGAGTGGCCCACGCGTTAATGCCATCAAAAAAGCACTGCGCGATCACGGCTTGTACTCCGTTTGCGAAGAAGCTGCCTGCCCAAATTTAGGCGAATGCTTTAACAACGGCACCGCCACCTTCATGATTATGGGTGATATTTGCACGCGACGCTGCCCATTTTGCGATGTTGCACACGGCAGACCAAAACCACTGGATAAAGACGAACCACAAAAACTCGCCGACACCATTAAAGACATGAAGCTTCGTTACGTTGTTATCACCTCGGTTGACCGAGATGATTTACGCGACGGCGGCGCAGACCATTTTGCACAATGCATTAAAGCCGTTCGTGCTAAAAACCCGACCATTCAAATTGAAGTACTCGTGCCTGATTTCAGGGGCCGTATGGATTTAGCGGTTGAAGTATTGGTCGACACACCGCCCGATGTTTTCAACCATAACTTAGAAAGCATTCCGCGTTTATATAAAAAAGTTCGCCCAGGATCTGACTATCAATGGTCTTTAAACCTGTTACAACGCTACAAAGACGCGCGCCCTAACGTGCCGACCAAATCCGGCCTTATGCTAGGGCTTGGTGAAACCATGGAAGAAACCTTAGACGTGATGCGAGATTTGCGTGCACACGGTTGCAACATGCTAACACTGGGCCAGTACTTACAGCCTAGCCAAGATCATTTAGCCGTAGAACGTTATGTCACCCCTGAAGAATTTGATGAATTGGCACGCCTCGGTAACGACATGGGCTTCTCACACGTGGCCAGTGGCCCGATGGTTCGCTCGTCTTACCATGCCGATCAACAAGCCTCAGGCGTTATTGACTAGCGTTTATTATCGCCTCTACGTCGGCCAATCGTTGCGGCGTGCCCACATCAACCCACACGCCTGAGTGAAGCCGCCCACCCACTTCACCGCGTGAAATAGCATCATGAATAAGAGGCGCTAACGGAAAAATAGCCGCCGTTTGTTGCGAAAAAATAGCCGGCGTAAAAACACCTACGCCACTGTAGGTGAATCGCTCACCCCCATTCTGAACAATTTGATCTTCATCTAAATAGAAATCGCCCGCCGGATTATGCTCGGGGTTTTTTACCAACACCAAATGCATGCTGTTATTGGCTTTAATGTTTAAATCAGCATAAGAAATATCAGTCCAAATATCCGCGTTCACAACTAAAAATGGCGCTTTCCCTAATAGCGGCAAAGCGTGTTGAATTCCACCGCCTGTTTCCAACGCTTGCGCGCCCTCATCTGAGTAGTCAATCTGCACACCAAAACGCTTACCATCGCCCAAGGCGACCATAATCTGCTCACCTAAGTAGGCAACATTGATAACAAACTCACTAAAACCCTGGTTTTTTAACACCAATATATGGTGTTCAATCAAGCATCGACCAGCGACTTTCAATAACGGCTTGGGACAAGCCTCCGTCAAGTTGCCCATCCGTTCTCCGCGACCCGCTGCCAACATCATCACCTTCATTCAACTACCCAATTTTGTTTGTCGTTGCTCAAACTTGTTCGCAATATCGTGTCTTTCCATTAACTCTGCCAACGGCTCCAACGCCTTATAGCGACGACAAACATTGATAACGTAGGATAGCGTCAACGGAATGTCGTT
>JBDOOJ010000030.1:0-7572 GCA_039830885.1 Cycloclasticus sp. | reverse complement strand
AATAATCTGCAATCCATCACGTAACCATTGCACCGCAGAGCCGGCAATAAAAACACTACCTTCCAACGCATAAACAACCTTATTATTGGTCCGCCATGCAATCGTTGTTAACAAACCTGAATCACTAACAACTCGTTCTTCTCCCGTGTTGAGCAACATAAAACAGCCAGTGCCGTAGGTGTTTTTAGCTTCACCTTTATTCCAAGACAGCTGCCCGAACAGTGCCGCCTGCTGATCGCCCAATACACCATGAATAGGTATATTGACTCCATCAAGAAGGTAGTTTCCAAAATGCGCGTTGGAGTCTTTAACTGTAGGCAAAATACTATTAGGAATATTTAGCATTGCAAGCAATTCATTATCCCAAGCCGCTGTGTTGATATTGAATAGCATGGTGCGCGATGCGTTTGAACAATCAGTTGCATGCACTTCGCCATTGGTTAAATTCCAAATTAACCATGTATCAATCGTGCCAAACAATAAATCACCTGACTCCGCTAATTCACGCGCGCCATCAACATTATCTAAAATCCACTGGATTTTTGTGCCTGAAAAATAAGCGTCAATCAGCAAACCTGTTTTTTCCCGAACGGCGGCATCCAAACCGTCAGCAATCATCGATACGCAGGTATCAGCAGTACGCTTATCTTGCCAAACAATCGCGTTATATACCGGCTTGCCGGAATGCTTATTCCACAATACGGTCGTTTCTCGTTGATTGGTGATGCCAATGGCGGCGATATCTTGGCCTGTTAAACCGTTATTCGATAACAACTCAGTTAACACCCCTAACTGGCATTCCCAAATCTCCATCGGGTCATGCTCCACCCAGCCGGGTTTGGGGAAGTGTTGCGTGAATTCTCGCTGAGCAATATCAATAATTTTCGCTTCGGCATTAAATAAAACCGCGCGGCTACTGCTGGTACCCTGATCAAGTGAGATGATGTACTGCGCCATTTGCGTTAAACGAGGTATTTCAAAACGAGATAAGGCGCGAGATTAAACAGTATGATGCTGAGCTTATAGAACCCCATGCAAAGATAGTTTGCTGAGTCGAAACGTTCTACAGATAGTTTGAACCACCGGCTGTGGAAGTTATATAGCCAATCATGCCCTAGCGTGAAATATAAAAACCACAGAAATAACACTGCATAGTTAACTACAAAACACCAGCCTAGAAAAGTTTGTATTAGCTCATCCGTCATATCAAAATACCCAGTTATCGCGGATGCAACCAAGCTGGAAGAAAAGACAGCGGATCCGTTTTTACCGTTTGGTTAAACCTAATATTCGCACCTTTAAGGCGCTCTTGTAACCGCCCATCTTTGCACTCATCAAAAATATCGATACAACCACCAACAAATTCACTATTAATATAAATTTGTGGCAGCGTTATCCATGTTGTTTTTTCATTGAGCGCCAAACGCATTTCTCGGCCACGATTATTGTCTACGTATTCGCCTGAGTCCAAATTAATCGTTCGATAGGGTATTTTGTATTCTTCTAATACTTTAATCACAGCCCAACAAAATTCGCACCATTCCAAAGCAAACATAACAACTTGCTTGTCACTTCCTGCGATTTCTTGCTCTACCTCTGCCAGTGCTTTTTCTGTCATATTAAAATTGATAACCTGGTGTTGAGCGGGACATATTCATTTCATCATCAGACATGTCGATCGATATATCATCAAATAACGGCGTGGTTAAATAACGCTCGCCTGTATCTGGCAGCATGCATAAAATATTAGTTCCTTCGGCTGCCGTTTCAGCAATTTTTAACGCCCCAGCTAAGGTTGCTCCGGCAGAAATACCTACAAATATACCTTCTTGCTGAGCGAGGTCTTTCGAACATTGGATAGCGAACCTACCATCAATCGGTAACAGCTGGTCTATGCGCGAACCATCAACAACTTCTTTGGTTAATTTAGGAATAAAATCTGGCGTCCAGCCTTGCATTGGGTGCGGGGTAAAGTTGGGGTGGCTCTCGTTTTCTACCTGTTCAATACCGCTGCCTAGTAACTGAGCATTAATCGGCTCGCAAGCAATTATTTTAGTCTTGGGGCTTTTTACTTTTAACACTTGCGAGACACCATTCAATGTTCCACCTGTGCCGTAACCCGTTACCCAATAATCTAGCGTTGTATCTGAAAAATCCTCAAGAATTTCTTCTGCCGTCGTGGTGACGTGTATTTGTGCGTTGGCTGGGTTTTCAAACTGTTTTGATTGCCACCAACCATGTTCTGTAGCCAGTTCTTCAGCTTTTTTAACCATGCCCGTACCTTTTTCAGATGCTGGCGTAAGTACCACTTTTGCACCTAAAAATCGCATTAACTTGCGGCGTTCAACACTAAAGCTTTCAGCCATGGTTACCACTAAAGGATAGCCTCGTTGTGCACAAACCATCGCCAAGCCGATACCGGTGTTTCCACTGGTCGCTTCCACTATGGTTTGGCCCGGTTTTAACTCGCCCTTACGTTCTGCATCTTCTATAACGCCTAACGCTAGTCTGTCTTTAACTGAACCCATTGGGTTAAATGCTTCAATTTTAGCGAAAACATTGACGCCTTTAGGGCCTAATTTATTAATCCGCACGACCGGTGTATTGCCAATCGTTTCTAAAATATTATTGTAACGTTTACCCATCTCAATTCTCCTAACTCTGTGTTTTTATCTATGTGCTTTAAATGCCCTTGGACATAATTTTATTACCAATATCAATCACTTCATTCACTAAATCATCCGCGTGATGCCAGTCGGTTCTGGCGCCTAAAAAACACGGGCGAATCACAAACTTATCACCCACCATCGTTGTACTGGGGATATTCACCCCGTTTTTCATTAATTGGCGATGGATTTTTTTATTCAAACCATTCAAGTCACTAGCTTTTTCGTGCACATAGCTGAAGCAACAAATAGACAACGTCGGTTCTAATGCTAGTTCTAAATTGGGGTGTTGCTTAGCTTGTTCAGCAACCCGTCGGGCCATTTCATTATGCCGGCAAATCCGCGCTCGCATCCCATCAACCCCAATTTCACGAATAAGGGCCCAAACAATGGCTCCACGTGTTGGCGCAGATAGTTCTACGCCTAAATCATGATAAGGAAACCCCATAGCATCCATTGAGTTTTCAACACGCTCCTCTTCCACCACGGTAGATTCAATGTAGTCCGCATCACCTTGCGTAAAGGTATCATGCAGTGCGTTGTAATCACGCACAAAGGTTGCCCCAATCCCCACCGGTGCACCCAACCATTTATGAGCATCAACAGTGATTGAATTTGCTAACGTTAGACCTCTGTATAAATCATTAACGTTAGGGTCCAATGTGCCCGGCAGGCCATAGGCCCCATCAACATGGAACCAAATATTATATTCATGGGCAATCTCACCAATCTCTTGCAACGGGTCAATAGACCCCGTATTGGTACTACCAGCATTAGCCACAATAGCCACGGGTAGCGTATCTAACTGTTCATCTGCTTGGAGTTGTTTTCTTAATGCCTCTGGCGACATTCGCATATCATCATCCACAGCAATATGTACCATTGCTCGCCTGCCCATGCCCAATACTGCAACAGCACGGTGAACGGTATGATGACTTTGCTCAGTAGCGTAAATTCTACAAGCTCGTTGTACACCATCAGCAGCAGCATCAATACCAATTTTCTTAAACGCCCATTGCCTAGCCGCCCCTAAACCGATTAAATTAGCTGTTGAACCCCCACTGCTAAATACGCCTTGCATACCCTTTGGCAAACCAAACATCTCAGCCAACCACTTAAGAGCTAGCCCTTCTAAATGATTAAATGCAGTTACACCAATACGCTGAGGAGATGCCACTATGCCGGCTAAGGTGGCAATTGAGCCTATGTCTGTTGCTGCCGTCGTAATATAAGACGTACAACCTGGTTTGGAGATTTGCGAGCCATTCGGAATAACATGCTCACCCATTTCGGCAATAACTTGACTCGCACCAATACCTTTTTCTGGAGCATGTCCGCTAAGTACAGACTTCCAACTAACAATATTAGCCACCGCATCTGGGTGTTCAAATCGTTGAAACTCTTCTAGGTGAGTGGTTATTTGCCTAAGAAGTTCAGCCAGGTGATCGCATGTTGCTTGTTCGTTATGCATTAGATACCTTTGTTAATAGCAATGCCATTTGTGCTTATATTAACGCCAAACAAGGTGCACGGCTAATTTTAAAAATAACCTTTAAAGCATCATGCCCGTATGCACCGCTGTTCCAAATACCGCGAACAGAATGCTAGCGACTATCGACATTATTATAAACGCTGGAATAGCAGCGATTGATAGCTTTACTAAGAAAATCACCATTGAAATAAACGGCATTTTCACATCAATGATACTGACTTTGGTTGTCTCTGTATTATCCATTTTGAACTCCACTTTTATTGTTCTTGCATTGTTAGTTTTGCCAAATAATCGTAGTGCGGCCCTTGTTTAATAATCTCGCATTTGAAACCATTCGCATCTGCGGCATCTTGTAACAACTCTTCGGCAACGTAAAGCCAATTAAACGATTCGCCTTTAATGTCTTTGTACGACAAATTAAACTCAACCTCACCATGATACTTATCACTCATATCAATAAGGTACGAGCCATCCTCCTCTTCAAACATATAGATAAGATCAGAACTGTCTAAGAGTATTTGGCCGTTGGGGGATAATAGCGTACGCGCCTGGGCAAAAAATTGTTCGAAGCCATCCAAGGTTTGTACTAGGCCGATACCGTTCATTAACAGTAACATCGTGTCGAACGAGCCACCTTGGTAGTCGTAAAAATCAACCAGCTCGGTATTCTTAATACCGCGCTGCTGCATCACCTCAACTGAATTTGGCGACACATCGATGGCCGTCACATCTAGCCCTTGTTCTTGCAAGTAAAGGCTGTGTGAACCCGCGCCAGCCCCTACGTCCAAGATTTTTCCACGCGCCTGTTGTAACGCTAATTGTTCAAGTTCAGGGCAGTCAGCGTATGATCTAAAAAAATAGCTGGGCGGCAGAAAATCCTCGTCCGCAATGTCCATTTTTACAATAATTGATGTATCTTCTTGGGTATCAAAAAAGTCCAATAACGCCAAGCCAATCGGGTCTTTATCTTTCGAAATTATCACCGTTCAGCCGCCCGACTTTTCTTGCTCAGCACGCTTTTTGTCCACTTTCTCTTTGCGGTGTTGTTCAATCAGCTCTTTCATGTCACCACCAATGTGCTCTTCACCGCGTTGTTTAGCTAATTCAATTTGGTGCTGACGTTCGATATAACGCGCCTTTTGCTCATCGTTCGTTTTATCAAAACAATGGTGGCAAGAAATACCCTGCTGATAATGCGCGTGCAACTTATCTTGTTCGGTAATCGGCATGCGGCAGCCGTAACATTGATCGTATTGTCCTTTATCTAAGTTGTGATCAACCGACACGCGGTTATCAAACACAAAACACTCACCTTGCCATTGCGTATCGTTAACGGGCACTTCTTCTAAATATTTTAAAATGCCGCCTTCTAGGTGATACACCTCATCAAAACCTTGCTGCTTTAAATAAGCGGTAGACTTCTCGCAACGAATGCCACCCGTGCAAAACATCGCTACTTTTTTATGCTTGGCCGTGTTTAAATTGTCTTTTACATAGGCGGGAAATTCACGAAAGGTCTCCGTCTCTGGATTTAACGCACCCTTAAAGGTGCCGATTGCCACTTCGTAATCGTTACGTGTGTCTACTAGCAGTACATCGGGGTCGGCAATCAGTGCATTCCAGTCTTTTGGTTTTACATATGTGCCCACAATGTTGTTAGGATCAATATCCTCCACACCCATCGTCACTATTTCTTTTTTAAGCTTTACCTTGGTACGGTTAAACGGCTGCGCCTCCACATACGATTCTTTATGTACTAGGTTTTTAAATTCATCTTTGTTTCGTAACCACTGCAATAAATGGTCGACCGCCTTGCGCTTACCCGCAACCGTGCCGTTGATGCCCTCAGCAGCTAACAGTAACGTGCCTTTAACACCGTGGTGGTTCATTAGTTTGAGGAGGGGTTGTTTTAGAGCGCCGTGGTTATCCAGACGGACGAAATGGTAAAGCGCACAAACAATGTATTCTGGGGATGGCATTTTATTTTCCTTACATTAGCTGGCTGGAACGTAAATCCAGTGCCGATAGGGGGTATTTTAGCAAATTGCTATCGTATTGTTAATATTGAAGGTTTTTATTTTTAATTACGCAACTTCTCAGCTCACTATTGAGCATAGGTTATTGCTGCCGCAAGGGCGTTCATTTCTTTTTACGACAAAAAGAAACGAACCAAAGAAAAGGTCGCCCAAATCGCAAAATTTTAAACACTTTCTGGCGAACGCTAAACTCGCTATGCTCAAACAACGCGTTCACTATTCCGAAACCATTCAAACTTTTAACGCGATGAAGGGATTTATTCCAAACAATCAAGTACCCACTAGGGTGGGTACCTACCTCCTCCTTAAGCCTCACCGATGAATCTATCTTTTTACAAGGCTTTCCATTGTGGCTGTTTGAGTTTGAGGCTGACGCTTTTCAGGCGAGTCCCACAATGGTTGTAAAACGAAAGGTTTTGAGGGAACCGTGAGGTGAGACTTTCGGGTGGCATTTTTCTGGTTACTCTTTTGCTGCTATTGGCAAAAGAGTAACTCGCCCAAAGGCGAAAGCTTTTAAGGTTAAATCTATAGTAAATAAAAAAACTTTATGAATAAACCACTACCCTAACATCAACATTCAACTCATCATCCGACAAATACATCTCACCGTCTTGAATGCTACATTGCAGCGACATGGTCCGCTTAACCATTGCCTCCGCACCCGTAGCTTCAATATGAAACACCGTTAAATTCTTAAACCGCGCCAATTTTTTACGTTGCTGCTTCCACCAAACAGATGCTTTGCCTTCATGATAGGTGTAAATAACCACCTGTTTAGAGCGTCCACATGCTTTGCGAAGTCGTTTTTCATCTGGCTGGCCTAAATCAACCCAAAGCTCAATTTCACTCGTTAACGACTTTTGCCAAAGCTCCGGCTCATCATCCGTGGATAAACCTTTGGTAAAACTCAGCCGCTCATCTGCATTCGCCATAAAGGCAATCAAACGAATCATAAAGCGAAAATCATTTTCAGACGGGTGCTGGGCAACGGTTAATTCATGCTGCTGATAATAATGCCGATCCATATCCGCGATATTGACGGATACTTTATTGATGGTTGAACTAATCGCCATAAAACACCTAAAGCACGGACGTTAAGCAACGAGGGCTATACATCCTTACGTTTATTACTTGGCATTGATAGTGGTAGGAAAAAGAATTTAAACCACAAATACTTTAACGATAGATTCCATTTTTCGTGATACCAATTCTAGATCTTTACAATGAGCAATCGACTGACTATTCGCATGCTGGGTCTGTTCTGCATAGCCACTAATTTTTGCAATACTTTCATTGATGCGTACCGTAGCGGCGGCTTGCTCATTCGTTGAATTTACAATATCAGTCGTCATCCCTTTCACGTGGTCCATCATCGAGG
>JBDOOJ010000074.1:0-25675 GCA_039830885.1 Cycloclasticus sp. | reverse complement strand
CCAAAGCGCCTACCGACAACGGACTTTTTGCTAACATCGAATGGGATTGGCGAGCGCCACTTAAAAGCATGATGACAAAGGGATGGGTAATAACCTCCCAAGAACAAACGCCTTCTCTTTATCAAACCATTACGCCTGGTTTTAAGCCAAACGCTGCCCAACAAAAAGCCATTGATGCTGTCGCTGCCTCATTCGGCACCTTCAATACCTTCTTGCTGGATGGTGTTACGGGTAGCGGCAAAACGGAAGTGTACCTGCAATTAATTCAGCAAATGATTGCTGCTGGGAAACAAGTCCTTATTCTTTTACCAGAGATTACTTTAACGCCGCAATTGGCCAACCGTTTTAAACAACGACTCGCTGCGCAATTGGTTATTTCTCATTCAGGACTTAATGACACGCAGCGCGCCCAAGCTTGGCTTCGGTTAAAAGAAGGTTTTGCCAATATTTTACTCGGCACACGCTCAGCCGTTTTTACCCCGATGAAAGCACCGGGCTTGATTATTCTCGACGAAGAACACGACACCTCCTTCAAACAACAAGAAGGCTTCCGTTATTCGGCAAGGGATGTCGCTATCATGCGCGCTAGAAACTACAACATCCCCATTGTGTTAGGTACCGCAACACCCTCGCTTGAAAGCCTGCACAACGTTCAGCAAGGCCGCTTTACGCATTTGGACTTACCTGAACGCACGGCAGGTGCTTCACACCCTGATATTCGATTGATTGATTGCAGAAACCAGCGGCTCGACAATCACCTCAGCAAACCTTTACTTAACGCCATTACCGCAACATTAGAACGAAACGAACAGGTCATTCTATTCGTTAACCGCCGAGGCTTCGCGCCCGTGCTGATGTGTCACAGTTGCGGCTGGGTTGGACAATGTCAGCGTTGCGATTCACGCATGGTCATCCACAAACACATCAACCTACTTCGTTGCCATCATTGTGGCGTTGAGCACCGAGTACCCACACATTGCCCCGATTGCCAACAAGCCGAGCTATTCCCTTTAGGGCTTGGCACTCAACGTATTGAAGAAACGCTCAATGGACACTTTCCTGAGATTCCCGTTCTTCGTATAGACCGAGACAGCACGCAACGTAAAGGCGCCATGCAGTTGGTGATTGAAAAAGTACACGAAGGCGGCGCGCAAATCTTAGTGGGTACGCAAATGTTAGCGAAGGGGCATCATTTCCCTGACGTCACCTTGGTGGGCATGTTAGATATCGACGCGGGGCTATTTAGTTGCGATTACCGCGCCAGCGAACGCATGTCGCAGCTGATCACGCAAGTCGCCGGTCGCGCGGGCCGCGAAGAAAAACCGGGACGCGTACTCATTCAAACGCATCACCCCGATCACCCCTTGTTGAACACCCTTATTCAGCGTGGCTACGCGCATTTCGCAAAAGAAGCATTGGCCGAACGGCAACAAGCGCAATTGCCGCCGTATCATTTCCAAGCCCTATTGCGAGTTAACGCCATTAACGAACGTGACGTATTAAACTTCTTAACGGAGGTTCAGCAACTCACGTCGTCCATTAACAATTCCAAGGTGAACATTCTAGGCCCTGTCCCAGCACCCATGCTAAAACGCGCAGGACGATTTCGTTATCAATTATTATTTGAAACCGCCGAACGAAAACCACGCCACCAATACCTAAGAACGTTATTGCCCGCCGTCGAAAAACTTAAAACAGCGCGTAAAATACGCTGGTCAATCGACATAGATCCCGTTGACCTCTACTGACCGCCTAATATAAACGGGTAAAACTTATCCGCTTTAACTTGCAAGATTCACCCTACAAGCGATAATACTCAGCTTAGCCTCTACGGCTTATAACTCAACGATTTAAAGACCTATGAAAACACGTTTGGCGTCGCATCTGCAGCAAGCCATTTCATCGCTACAAAGCCAAGGTGAATTGCCTGATGATCTCGCACCAACCATCAAAATAGAACACACGCGCGATGCCTCTCATGGCGATTACGCGTGCAATGTTGCAATGATGTTAGCAAAGCCTGCGAAGAGAAATCCGCGTGAAATTGCTCAAGCCATTATTGACAACTTACCGGCCGACACCGATGTCACCCGCGTTGAAATTGCCGGCCCAGGGTTTATCAACTTTTTCATTAATCCGCTCAGTCAACAAGCCATCATCAACACCATTCTTGAGCAAGGCGACGCTTTTGGAATATCCAACATTGCCAGCGGTAAAAAAGTGCAGGTGGAATTCGTATCCGCCAACCCAACCGGCCCATTGCACGTTGGCCACGGCCGTGGCGCAGCTTATGGCGCTACAGTTTCTAACTTATTAAGCGCTATTGGCTACGACGTACACCGCGAATATTATGTTAACGATGCCGGCCGCCAAATGGATATTCTGGCGACCAGTGTATGGCTACGCTACCTAGAAGAATGTGGCGAAACCTTAACTTTCCCAAGCAACGGCTATAAAGGCAGCTATGTTCCTAGCATTGCCGCGGACTTAAAAAGCGCCCATGACGACCTCTTTTTCGCTAACGCTGATGAGCTGTTTAACGGCATCACCCCAGACGAACCCGCTGGCGGCGATAAAGAAAAACACATTGACTCACTCATTTCACGTGCAAAAAAACACCTTGGCGACGAACATTACCGTTTGATTTTTGATGCTGCTCTAAGTTCCATTATCGGCGACATTAAAGACGACCTTGAAGGCTTTGGCGTACATTACGACGATTGGTTCTCTGAGCGTTCATTAATGGACAACAAGGCCATTGACACCGCAATCGAAAAGCTCAAAGCATCTGGCCACATGTACCAAAAAGACGGCGCATGGTGGTTTAAATCGACTGAATTTGGTGATGAAAAAGATCGCGTCGTTATCCGCGAAAACGGACAAACCACCTACTTTGCCTCAGACATTGCTTACCATTTACACACGCTCAACCGTGGCTACGACATTATTGACATATGGGGCTCTGACCATCACGGTTATGTACCCCGCGTAAAGGCAGCGCTTCAAGCCATGGGCGCAGACCCTGAGCGTATGAAAGTTTTACTTGTGCAATTTGCCGTGCTGTATAAAAACGGTGAGAAAATGCAAATGTCCACGCGTTCAGGGCAATTTGTTACCTTGCGTGAATTACGTGAAGAAATTGGATCTGATGCCGCGCGTTACTTTTACGTCATGCGCAAAGCCGAACAACACATGGATTTTGACTTGGATTTAGCCACCTCGCAATCAAACGAAAATCCCTTGTTTTACGTCCAGTATGCACATGCCCGCATATACAGTGTCATGCGTTTATTGGCAGAAAGAGGACTGACTTACAACGCTGAAAACGGCTTAAAGCAATTAGAGAAGCTAAGCGAAACGCACGAAGTCAATCTAATTGACACCTTAAACCATTACCCAGAAAAATTGCTGCAAGCCGCTCAACAATACGAACCGCACCAGCTAACGCATTATTTACGCGACCTGGCGACGCAGTTCCACAGTTACTACAATTCGCATAAATTCATTATTGATGACAATGAGCTTATGCAAGCCAGGCTGGTACTGATTAACGCCACCAAGCAAGTACTTCATAATGGATTAAACTTACTCGGCGTTAATGCACCGGAGTCTATGTAGTGCCAAAAGATTACAAAAATCGTGTCAACGGCAATAGCAGCCGTAAAAAGAAGCCACCTATTCCCGGTTACTGGTGGTTGATTACTGGCTTGTTAATTGGCGGTTTTATGATGTTCCTGTCTGATTTGGAAAAAGCGCCCGCTCAAGCAGTTACTGTCACAACAAAAGCAATCATCAAAAAGGATGTGCGCGATGTTAAAAAACTCACTCTCAATAACATCAAACCCATTGAAAGCAACAAGCCACGCTTTGACTTTTATCAAATCTTACCGGATATGGAAATTGTTATCCCCGAACACGAAATTGAAGAACGCCGTCGTTTAGAAGGCACCGGCAAGAGCAAACCTGGCACGTTTATTATCCAAATTGGTTCGTTTAGAAAAGCACAACAAGCAGACACCCTAAAAGCTCGCGTCGCGATGCTTGGTATTGCATCAACAGTGCAAACAGTTAATCAAAATGGCAGTATTTGGCACCGCGTTAAATCTGGTCCGTACACATCCTTCCGAATGGTGGATAAGCTGCAGAATCGTCTGCACCATAACAACATCGACAGCATCGCTATCAAGTTAAAATAATGCTCGCTCTACTCACTACGACACCAGCCAGCAGCTATGTCTATTAGAGTTATTTTTTACCGGATTTTACTCTCACTTAGTGCGCTGCTCGTCGCCGTTTTTGCAGCGGTATGGTATAGCACCTTTCACCCAAAACCCGTTCAACAAGAACAAGTCTATTGTCCCGCGGACACACCCACCCTAGCTTCGGGTCAACCACTTAAAATTTACAACCAAAACGTGCAGTTTATGGCGGGAAAGAATTATGTTTTTTTCTACGACGTAGCTAATAGTTCAGGGCCAGATGAGCGCCCATCCACAGCCGACATTCAGCAAACCCTGCGTGGGATTGCACAGCTCATTACACAACAAAACCCAGATATAATTTTGCTGCAAGAAGTGGATGATGGTGCTAAACGAACTGATTATGCCGACCAATTGGCTCAGTTGTTAACCTTGTTGCCTAAGGACTACGTCTGCCACGCCAGTAGCATGTATTGGCAAGCATCCTACTTGCCGCACCCCAGAATTATGGGCGCTGTCGGTACAAAACTCAGTGTTATTTCGAAGTACAAAATCAGCACCGCCACTCGCACGCAACTCAGCCTTATTCCACAAGATCCTATCAGCCAATTATATAATTTTAAACGGGCATTATTGGATGTTCGCCTGCCCATTAAAGGAGCAGGCGAGATGGCCATTTTAAACACGCACTTATCTGCGTTTTCGAAAGGCACCAACACACTTAGCAAACAAGTCGAACAAATTGACGCTCAATTACAAACGCTCAATAACAGCAAAATACCTTGGGTTATTGGCGGTGACTTCAACCTATTACCGCCCAGTAGCCATTCTTTATTAGCCGAACAACAACGCCGCTATTACGAAGCTACATCGGCCATTGAAAAGCTGTATCAACAACACGCCGCGATACCACCCCTGCGTGCAACAGAATCTGAGCAACGAGAACAGTGGTTCACTTATTTCCCGAATGACCCCCGCGTAAAACAACCAGACAGGACCATTGATTACTATTTTTATAGCCCGCAGTTAACGCTTAAAAGTGCTTTTGTTGAATCAAAACAATCCTTAACACTGTCTGACCATATGCCCATCATTGCGGAGTTCACATTGCCATGAAGTCGCTAACAATCGTTCTATTAACAGCGCTGTTTCTCGGCGGTTGCTCATCACTCAGCACACTAAATGCCGTGGTGCCCGATGGTAATTCAACACTGGTGGCGAACATACAATACGGCGCTCTAGCAAAACAGCAACTAGACATTCACCAACCCGCTCATTTAAAAACAAACGCCCCGGTTATTTTGTTTTTTTATGGTGGGCGTTGGCAAACAGGTAGTAAAGAAGAGTACCAATTTGTTGGTCAATCGTTAGCTAAACGTGGCTTTATAACCGTCATTGCAGACTACCGTGTCTTCCCCAACGTCGAGTTCCCCAATTTTATTAACGATGGCGCACTCGCCACCCAATGGGTCTTAAATAATATCGTCCGCTATGGCGGTGACCATTCAAACGTTTATTTAATGGGGCACTCCGCAGGCGCACACATGGCCGCCATGCTAATTGCTAATAAAAAATTTCTCGCCGAGCAACAAGTCAACATAACGGATATACGTGGCTTTATTGGCTTATCTGGCCCTTACGATTTCAAAATAACTGATGACGACATTAAACAAGTCTTCCGACAAGCTAGCAGCTATAAAGACACACAACCCATCACCTTTATAGACGGCTCAGAACCACCGATGTTGTTACTTCATGGGCAAAAAGATAAAACATTGTCCGTTACAAATAGCCAGCATATGGCGGAAAAAACGAATAAAATGGGAGGCAATGCATCTGTCATTTTATATAAAGACATGGCTCACGTAGGTACGTTACTCGCATTAGCCGATGCACCTTTTTTATATTTTGCACCCGTGCTCGATGATATTGAGCACTTTATACATTGCACGAGCAGTCCTGCAAGGGCAACACAACCTTGCATTAGCCAACAACCTTGAGAGTTCAATAATGTCCGCTACCACTTATTTCGCCAGCACCGCCAAAGGCATGGAAATTATCCTTGCCGATGAAGTCCAACAGATTGGCGGGCAACACGTTAAGCAAGCCGCAGGTGGTGTGTATTTTGACGGCGATATTGAAACCGCCTTACGTGTTTGCCTATGGTCTAGACTTGCGAACAGAGTGCTAATGCCATTAGCCACATACCAAGCTCAAACACCGGAACAACTGTATGACGGCGCGTTAAAGATAGATTGGTTAGCGCATTTTGATCTGTCTAAAACATTCATGATTGATGCCTCAATACGACGTTCAAAAATCACCCACTCTCGTTATGCCGAGCACATGGTAAAAGATGCCATCGTTGACCAGTTTAAAGAGAGAACAAACGATCGGCCTAACGTAGAACGAGAACAACCCGATATTCGCATTAACGCGTATATCAATGATAATAAGGCCACCATTAGCCTCGACCTATCGGGCGACAGCTTGCACCGCCGAAATTACCGATCTGAATCTGTAGAAGCACCGTTAAAAGAAAACCTTGCCGCCGCTATATTAATACGCGCCGGTTGGCCTAGCATTGCTGCTAAAGGTGGCGCTTTATATGACCCTATGTGTGGCTCAGGCACATTTTTAACAGAAGCCGCCATGATGGCGGGTGACATTGCCCCAGGCCTACTTCGTGACTACTACGGCTTTCTTGGTTGGAAACAATTTAATGGCGCCATTTGGCAACGGCTGATTAAAGAAGCCGAGTACCGACGCGACAAAGGTGCTGAGAAAATACCGCCGATTATGGGCTCCGATATCAGCATAAAAAATGCAGGCATTGCGAAAGCCAACATCAAGTCAGCAGGTTTATCAGCCTACATTAAAGCCGTTAGTTTGCCGTTATCAAAAGTCATCCCAGATACCGATTGGAAGCCAGGTTTATTAGTCGCAAACCCACCGTATGGCGAGCGTTTAGGCGAGATTAAACAACTACAACCTTTGTATCAAGAAATTGGCTCTATCTTAAAAGCCCGTTTTGATAAATGGGATGCCTCAATTTTTACCGGCAATACCGAACTAGCATTTAATGTATCGCTTAAATCACACAAATCTTATCAATTATTCAATGGCGCCATTCCTTGCAAAGTATTTAACTTTTCAGTAACCGCTGAACGCCATTACGAAGGCCAACAAGCCAGCCAACAACAGCAAATAGGCGACAATTTAAAAAAGGCCCTATTACCCAACAACGGTGAGTGGAGCGAAGGCGCCACCATGTTCGCTAACCGCTTACGTAAAAACATTAAAAAAATGAAGTCGTGGGTCAAAAAGAACGACATCCATTGCTACCGAATTTATGACGCTGACTTACCTGAATACGCGCTCGCCATTGATATTTATGAAGGCGAAAAAAGGTGGGTTCATGTACAAGAATATGAAGCACCAAAAACCATTGATGAGAAAAAATCAATCCAACGTTTGCGAGATGCCTTAGCTGTCATCCCAAAGATCTTCGAGATATCGCAAAAACAGCTATCACTGAAAATTCGTCGTCGCCAAAAAGGTAGCACACAATATGAAAAGCAAGGCACCGACGGTGGCTTTCACGAAATACGCGAAGGCAATGCACGGTTCTTAGTCAATTTTAAAGACTACCTCGACACGGGTTTGTTTTTAGACCACCGACCCATTCGCCAGTGGATTAGCGACAATGCACGCGGCAAGCAGTTTTTAAACTTATTCGCCTACACGGGCGCGGTTACTGTTCACGCCGTACTGGGTGGCGCAACTACATCCACCACCGTTGACATGTCTAAAACGTATTTAGATTGGGCCAAAAATAATTTCGAACTCAATAATATTAATTTAGATAAGCATCAATTGGTAAGAGCCAATTGCATGGAATGGCTCGACACAGCAATCGAAGAACAGAAAAAGTACGAATTAATTTTCATTGATCCGCCCACGTTTTCGAACTCTAAACGCATGGATAACGTGTTTGATATTCAACGTGACTACATTGAACTTATCAATAAATCTGCCCAATTACTCACCAAAAAAGGCACGATTATATTTTCCACCAACTTTAGAAAGTTCAAACTTGATGCCAGCACGCTTGAAGGCCTAACCGTCGATGACATTAGCAAACAGACCTTACCAAAAGACTTTGAACGAAACCCAAAAATACATTACTGTTGGAATATAACGCATAGCTAATTACAAGGACGCTACATGTCAGCCACTGAAAGAACATCTCATAAGGACTCCATCGCCACCATTGCTATTGCCGTTGTTTTATTGGCTGCTGGGTTCTGGCTCGCCTACCAATTTGTTGAACCCGCGCCACCCACGACCATCAGCATCAGCACAGGCAGTAAAGAAGGCGCTTATTATGCCTACGCCCTTCAATACAAAGAGCGCCTAGCGACTCAAGGCATTACGCTAAATATTGAAACCTCAGCCGGTTCATCAGAAAACCTAATTCACCTATCCAACAACAAAGCTGACCTAGCGTTTGTACAAGGCGGCTTAACAAAGCAAGACACACCCCCTCTTATCATTAGGCAGCTTGTACTACGAGCCCGTATGGCTATTCCATCGCAAGAACCTTGTTGTCGAAAAGTTAACCGACTTAGCTGGGCAGAAAGTGGCTATTGGCCCCGAAGGCAGTGGCACGCGTCATTTAGCGTCTCTACTCATCAGCGACAATCAACTTGACGACTCATCCATAGTACTTCTCAACGATACCGGGTCAGCCGCGTCGGAAAAACTGCTATCGGGTGATATTGATGCCGCTTTCTTTATTGGCTCTGTTGAATCACCGGTTATTCGCACTTTATTGCAAGCCCCCTCACTCGACCTTGCCTCATTAAATCGTGCAGAAGCATACAAACGTTTACACCCGTTCTTATCAAAAATAACCTTGCCTGAAGGGGTTATTGATTTACAAAACAACCTCCCGCCTAGCCACAAAACATTATTAGCACCCACCGCTAATTTATTAATGAACCCAGACTTTCACCCTGCATTATCTGTTCTTGTGCTTCAAGCCATTCAAGCCACTCATAAAAGCGCCGGTATTTTTTCATCCGCTAATCAGTTCCCAAACAACCATAACTTAACCGCTCCCATCAGCGATGTGGCTGGGCGGTTTTATAAAAATGGCCCACCGTTCCTCATGCGCTACCTGCCTTTTTGGACGGCCATTATGCTCGACCGATTTGTCGTCATGATTATCCCTTTACTGGCAATACTAATACCCTTAGTTAAAGTAATGCCGCCGTTATACCAATGGCGCATTAGCTCTCGCATTTACAAATGGTACGAAGAACTTCACGCTGTTGACGATAAGTTTCATGGGCAAAATTTAACCCCTGAGCAACGTCAGCAACTAATCGATCAATTAAGCCATATAGAAAACGAAGTAAACAAAGTTAAAACGCCATTATCCTATGCCGAAAAGGTGTATCAACTGCTCGTGCATATAGACCTTGTGCGGAGAAAAATAGACGCTTCATGATCTTTATTGCCAGCTTTGTTGCTGCTTTATTGTTACTTATTGCAGCTGTTCTTGCTTCTGCTTACTACCCAAAAGACGAGCAAAAAGAAACCGTCATATCGTTAGGCGATGCCCCTCTTCTTAGTAAAGAAAAACCCATAAAAATTCTAAGCTATAACGTTCAGTTTATGGCCGGCAAAGATTACGTTTTTTGGTTTGATGTGCCTGAGGGCGATGGCCCCGACACTAGCCCATCTCCAGACGTTATTCGCAAAACGACCCAAGACGTTGCCAACATCATCATTGACGAAAACCCTGATTTTATTTTCTTACAAGAAGTAGATGACGGTGCAAAGCGCACGGGGAAACAAGATCAACTAAAAGCGTTACTAGCCTTATTGCCCGAAACGTATCGATACCACACCTCCGCTTTTTATTGGAAGTCTGGCTTTGTTCCTCACCCTCGCATTTTAGGCCGCGCAGGCATGAAACTTAGCACCCTATCAAAACATCCAATAGCCAGCGCTAAACGTCACCAATTAGCATTAACACCCGATAACCCTATCGCCAAGCATCTAGGTATTAAACGTGCTGTTCTTGAGGCACATATCCCTTATGCCGAAGGTAGCGAACTGGTGTTATTAAACACACACTTAGAAGCTTTCTCAAAACAGTCTGACACCTTGCAAAAGCAGGTCAATCATGTGCGTTCGTTGCTTAATACGTTTAGTAAACAAAATATACCTTGGGTTATCGGTGGGGACTTCAACCTACTACCACCAAACCAATACGACACGCAACAGCCAAGGCAACACGTCTATTATCGGCCCGACACTGAGTTATGTGATTTAACCGATCAATTTCCGTGCATTCCAAGTATTGCCGATATTAAGGAAAACCCTACTAAGTGGCATAGTTTCTACTCAAACGACCCTGAAGTGACGGCACCAGATAGAACTCTCGACTACCTTTTTCACTCACCCTTGTTAACCTGCGTATCAAAAACGGTGCGCCAACACGATACATCGACAATATCAGATCACTTTCCCGTCATTGCCAGTTTTTCCCTAGAGGCATATACTCAATAGCCAATTCATAAAAACGAGGAGAAACATATGTCTGTTGACGTTATCTTAAGTTTACAAGTGAACCCGGAAAATAGAGAAGAACTACTCGCAGTTTTCAAAGCTATCTTGCCAGACACTCGCACCTATCAAGGTTGCCAAAGTGTTGTTGTTACCACTAATGAAGACGACCCTCACAATATTATATTATTAGAAAAATGGGATAACCGTTCCGACCATGAAAGTTATATGGGCTGGCGTACTCAGCGAGGTGATATTGATAAGCTAGTCGCTTTATTATCCGCGCCACCGGCAATTAGTTATTTAGAAACCATTTCAATATAAGCCCTTAACATAAAAGACTACATCAACTTAACATGTTGATTTGGTCTTTGTGTTGCCTATCACCTGTATAATCGCCACAACATAACGATTGGAACACACCGTGGTTAAAGTAGGTCACACACATCAGCTAGAGGTCATCAAAGCCTTAGATTTTGGTTTTTACCTAGACGCAAAAGAATTAGGCGAAGTATTATTGCCCAACAAACACGCGCCTAAAGATCTTGCTGTAGGCAATAAACTGCATGTCTTCTTATACCTCGATTCTGAAGATCGGCCAATCGCCACCACTAAAACACCTAAAGCGAAAGTAGGCGAATTTGCCTATTTAAAGTGCGTCGCTCGTACACACGTTGGCGCATTCTTAGACTGGGGGCTAGAAAAAGACATCCTCGTTCCATTCGCCGAACAACACCGCCCAATGGACGTTGATAAGTCATATTTGGTGTATATCTACCTAGACAAGAACGATGGCCGCCTAGTTGCCTCCTCAAAAGTGGACAAGTACATTGATGATGAAGCCCCGCATGACTTCACACCACAACAACAAGTTAATTTAATCATCGGCAACAGCACCGACCTTGGCTTTAAAGCGATTATTAATAACAGCCACTGGGGTGTTTTGTATAAAAACGACGTGTTTCAAACCTTAAGTTTTGGGCAGTCTAAAAAAGGTTTTATTAAGCGTATTCGCGAAGATGGAAAAATTGATTTGAGCCTGCAAGGTGGCAAAGAAACACGCGATAAATACAGCAAAATCATCCTTAACTACCTAGAAAAGCATAATGGTTTTGCGCCGCTGCACGATAAATCCAGCCCAGAAATCATTGCCGACACCTTTGGCATGAGCAAAGGCGCGTTTAAAAAATCCATTGGCCGTTTATACAAACAACGCATCATCAGCATCAACAAAGATGGCATTCGTCTACTAGACACAAACTCTTAACCCAATACACATACAAACATGAGCATTAGCAAAAAATACGACTACCGCACCAGCCAACAAAAAGACACTTGGAACGCTGAGATCATTCGCCGCGCCAGTTCTAAAAACATCGTCGTATCCAAAAAACAAGGCGGCTTTAAAACAGAAGCGGAAGCCAATGAATGGGCAGAAAAAGAACTGGTTCAATTTACCGTCAAACAAAGCGCACAAAACAAACGCCGCGCTGAAAAACGTACAAAATAACGTGACGTTGTGCTTCGAATCTCCCAACAACTTTCCATTGAAGACGACGAAATAGAACTTACCGCTATTCGCGCACAAGGTGCAGGCGGTCAAAACGTCAACAAAGTATCTAGCGCTATTCACTTACGGTTTGATATAAACGCCTCATCACTACCTGAGTTTTACAAACAAAAACTACTAGCACTTAAAGATAAGCGCATCACCAAAGAAGGTATCTTGGTGATTAAGGCGCAACAGTATCGCACCCAAGAAAAAAACCGCGCTGATGCTTTCGAACGGCTAATAGAATTAATAAAGACAGTAACCGTAATACAAAAAGCACGACGCTCCACCAAGCCTAGTCGTAACGCCAAGAAAAAAATAATGGACAGCAAAACCCAACGTGGCAAACTAAAACAACTACGCAATAAGAATTTCGACTAACGAGGACACAATGAGCACCCTACCCAACTGCCCACAATGCAATTCAGAATACACCTATGAAGATGGCAACCTACTCATTTGCCCAGAATGCGCACACGAATGGTCTACAAATGAAACCGAAGAAGATAACGCATTAGTCGTAAAGGACTCCAACGGCAATCTGTTACAAGACGGTGACACCATCACCGTTATTAAAGACCTCAAAGTAAAAGGCTCATCAGCCGTTGTAAAAGTGGGGACTAAAGTTAAGAATATTCGACTAGTGGAAGGCGACCATGATATTGATTGCAAAATTACGGGTATTGGGCCGATGAAGTTGAAGTCTATTTTTGTTAAGAAGGCTTAAGTTTTTCTTGTTCATTTTTTGCGTTGCCAACAGTAAATGACATACCCTCCCATTCTTTAATAGTTAAGGTTTCGCCCTAAAGGTCGAGTAACTCTTTTGCCAATAGCAGCAAAAAAGTAACCAGAAAAATGCCACCCGACTGCTCTCACCCTGAAGGGTCCCTTCAAAACCAATCACTAAAATAGCTACTGTGGAACTCGCCTAAAAAACAGGCTCAAACAACCACAGTAGAAAACTCTATTTTAATAATTAGTTTTTCAGTGAGTGCAAGAGGGTTAGAAGTTCAAAATCAAGTACGTTTATCTTTTGACTTGAAACCCCTTTTATCGCGCTAGGAATTAATTATTTTCGGATAAGAGAGCGCGTTGTCTGAGCATAGCGAGTTTAGCGCGAACCCGAAAATAATTAATTCCTGCGATTTGGGTGGCCTTTTCTTTGGTTCGTTTCTTTTGGCCACGCAAAAGAAATGAACGCCCTCGCGGCAGCAAAAACTCAATAATAAACTGTGTTATCTTAACCTTATGGAAACCAAACATAATTCCCAGTTTGCTCTTTATTATCGTATTAACAGGAATCTTATTCCTGCTATATAAGAAGATTAAAGGGAATTACAATTCCTGTTAATAACAAGTTATCTTCTTAAAAACTAACTCCGAATCAAATGGTAAGACAAAGAAATATAAGTAATCTGAAAACAGAGAAAGAAGGAATAATTATCCTTAAAAAACTTCTTCCAAATTTTCATGTTCCTACAAAAGAAGAACGAATATTTATATATAAACAGTTGGGGATCGACTACAAGAAATATTCAAGAAGTGTTGACGGAATAGCTCTTAATGTTAACTCAATAAAAGATATAAGAGACCTACATGATGTTGATCTGGTCGAAATCAAAACCACAAAGGCAAAAAATGTAGTTGAGTTACCTTATGGTGTATTCTTTGGCATTACAGAGAATGAAGAGAACCTTTTTAAAAGCATGGATAATTACAAGTTATGTATTGTGCATACGATTATGGAGAAATATATAATGCTAACATTTAATGAATATGAGTCACTTATTCAAAATAAAAGAATACAGTTTCAGGTGAATTTTAAATCAAAACAAAGATAACAAATCGTTGGTGTGGGAATTTCACTACGCTGCGCTTCGTGAAATCCCCACAACTCAAACGTTAGAACGAACCACCATACTGCTCAACATATTCCGCTTTAACCTCACCCAACGTTACAACATGATTCTGCGTACCTGCATGAGCTATCTTTATAGCGCCCATCAAACTGGCAATACGACCTGTTACTTCCCAATCTAAGTCGTTCATTAGGCCATACAGTAAACCACTACGATAAGCATCACCACAACCCGTTGGGTCAACTAACGCCGTTGCTTTTGCAGGGGGAATATCAATGCGCTTTGATTCGATATAAATCAACGAGCCTTCTGCACCTTTGGTGATAATCAACGCTTCAACTTGTTCAGCTATCTCGTGTGGTGACAGCCCTGTTTTTTCTTGCAACATCGCTGCTTCATATTCATTTAACGTGACCCATGTTGCCTGTTTGATAAAAACCTTTAATTCATCTCCATCGAACATTGGCATACCTTGGCCGGGGTCGAAGATAAACGGAATACCTGCTTCAACAAATTGTTCGGCGTGCTCAATCATTCCTGCTTTGCCATCTGGCGAAACAATACCAATTTTTACACCAATATCCGTTGGTACTTTATTCAGCTCTGAACGCCCCATTGCACCAGGGTGAAAGGCGGTAATTTGGTTGTCGTCCATATCCGTAGTGATATAGGCTTGGCCGGTGAACTCATCATCCAACACAGTTAAGTAGTCTTGGGTTACGCCTGTTTTGATCATCCAATCAGAGTAAGAAGCAAAGTCCTTTCCAACGGTTGCCATCGGCAAAGCTGTTTCACCTAATAGGTGCAAGTTGTAGGCTATATTGCCTGCACAACCACCAAATTCACGACGTAATTCTGGCACGAAAAACGACACATTCAACATATGTACTTTATCCGGCAGAATATGATTTTGAAATTTATCAGGGAATACCATAATGGTATCGAAAGCCATTGACCCACAAATAAGTGCACTCATTTTTTAACCCTCTGCCCGTTTCCAGACGACATCTAATTGTTTTACTGCTTTAACGTCATCTAGCCTTTTTACAGGCAAGGTATATGGCGCACCTTTTAACAAGCTTGAATCTTCTTCTGCTTCCTTCAAAATAATCGCCATGGTGTCAACGAAGTCATCTAACGTTTCTTTGGCTTCCGTTTCTGTTGGTTCAATCAATAAACATTCGGGAATGAGTAATGGGAAGTAAGTGGTTGGTGCGTGAAAATCGTAGTCCAATAATCGCTTGGCCACATCCATCGCTGTTACGTTTAATTCTTTCGCTTGTTTTTTAAGCGTGAGAATAAATTCATGCGTTGCGCGCCTTTCTGGATAAGCCGCCGTGTAACCAACATCCATTAAGCGTTTAAGTAAGTAGTTTGCATTTAACGTGGCGAATTCTGCGACGCGGGGCATACCTTCTCGACCGAGCATTCTTGCATAAATATAGGCACGCAATAACACCCCTGCATTGCCTGCAAACGCGGACATTCTACCAATGCTCTGAGGGTAATCATTTTCATCTAACAGTACATATTGGCCTTCTTTTTTACCAACAATCGGTACAGGCAAATATGGTTTTAAGCGTTTACTAACGCCCACTGGGCCAGCACCTGGGCCACCGCCACCGTGTGGTGTGGAGAAGGTTTTGTGTAAATTCATATGAATCACATCAAAGCCCATATCTCCCGGGCGAACTTTACCTAAAATCGCGTTTAGATTGGCTCCATCGTAATACAGCAAGCCACCAGCATCATGAACGATGCCGGCAATTTCTTTAATTTTGCGGTCAAAAACCCCTAACGTGCTGGGATTTGTCAGCATAATGCCAGCTGTTTGTGGGCCGACTGCTTCTTTTAATGCCTCAATATCCACATCACCATTTTTACCGGTTGGGATTTCTTTTACTTTATAACCGCACATCACCGCAGAGGCTGGGTTAGTTCCATGCGCCGCATCAGGTACTAATATTTCGTTACGAGCCGTGTCGTTACGATCATCGTGGTAGGCTTTTATCATCGCCACACCAGCAAATTCACCTTGTGCACCAGCAGCAGGAGAAAGCGATACTGCTTGCATACCGGTCACGTCTTTTAACATGCCTTGTAATTCATACATGCACGATAAAAAACCTTGCCCATGTAGACTTGGGCCCAGCGGGTGACGACCTGTGAATTCTGGCAAGCTCGCCAAGGTGTTACAGGCGCGTGGGTTGTACTTCATGGTGCATGAACCCAGCGGGTAGAAGTGCGTGTCTATCGAAAAGTTCTTTTGCGATAAGCGTGTAAAGTGGCGAACCACTTGCATTTCTGACACTTCTGGCAAGTTCGGTTTTGACGACCTTAGCGCATCGGCAGGTAGTGATGAAATGTCATCGTTATCTGCTGGAAATTGCGCGTTTGCACCGCGCCCACGATGGGATTGTTCAAATATTAGCATGCAGGTTTAACTCTTTTATTTTAGTGCGGCAAGTGCTGCTTCGTAGTCTGGTTCGTCGGCAATTTCACCCACCAATTCTGAACTCAACACGTTGTTGTTCTCATCCAAAGCAATCAGCGCGCGAGCGGTAATGCCTTTTAATGGGCCATCATCAATTAACACGCCATAGTCTTTTGCAAAGTTGCGATCGCGCATCATCGACAAGGTCACAACATTTTCTAAACCTTCATCACCACAGAAGCGTGACATAGCGAACGGTAAATCAGCCGCCACAATTAAGATAACCGTATCAGCGTGATTTTTGGCGTGGTCATTAAATTTCTTAGTGGATAGCTGACAAACTGGTGTGTCTAAGCTTGGCACAATGCTAATCAATTTTTTCTTACCGGCGTAATCAGCTAGTGTTACATCCGCCAAATCTTTAGTGGTTAAAGTAAAGCTAGGCGCTTGCGTTCCAACTGCTGGCACGTCGCCGTTTGTATGAATTTCGTTACCTTTTAATGTAATAGTCGCCATGATGAACTCTCCTATGAATTTAAATATGAATCGAGCACGCCTGCAAATTGCTCAATGTCTTTTTCTGTACGGGTTTCTGTCGCGCACACCAGTAATGCATTACCCAATTCGGGGTAACTTTCTGACACGTTAAAGCCAGCTAAAATATGGCTCTTTTCAGCCAAGGTTTCTATCAATTGCTTAGCATCTGCATCCACTTTAATAACGCACTCGTGGAAAGTCGCAGAAACAAAAGCCAGTTCAACACCGTTGATAGCCGTTAAACGGTTCATTAATAACTGCGTATTCTTATGCGAATTTAACGCCACTTTTTTAAGCCCTTCTGGGCCTAATAACGACATGTAAATCGTTGCGGCCGTTACTAACAGGCCCTGATTAGTACAAATGTTCGACGTGGCTTTTGAACGCCTAATATGTTGCTCGCGCGCTTGTAGCGTCAACGTAAAACCTTCTTTGCCATCCAAGTCTGTAGTGCGCCCAATAATACGCCCCGGCATTTGACGAACATGTTGTAGCTTGCAACACATAAAGCCAAAATATGGCCCACCAGATGCGAGCGGTACGCCCAACGGTTGGCCTTCGCCACATACAATATCCACACCCGTTTCAGCCCATTCACCTGGCGGTTTTAATAACGCCATCGCCATTGGGTTAACCACCGCTATCGACAACGTTTTATTCTCTGTTGCCCAAGCCGTTAGCGCATCTACATTTTCCAACACACCAAAAAAGTTAGGTTGTGGAATAACAATCGCTGCAATATCTTCGCCCGCGTATTGTTCCAATGCAGTTAAATCTGTTTGCCCCGTTGCCGCATCAAACGGCACATCAACTAATTCAATATGTTGGTTTTGAACAATGGCTTCCGTGACCGAACGATATACTGGGTTAATGCTCAACGGCATTAAAATTTTGCGTGATTTAGATTTACGATTAGCCCGCACAGCCATTAACACCGCTTCGGCCAATGCGGATGCTCCGTCGTACAGTGAGGCATTAGACACGTCCATACCCATCAAGCTCGCCATCATGCTTTGGTATTCGTACAGCAACTGTAAAGTACCTTGAGACGCTTCTGCCTGATACGGCGTATAGGCACTATAGAACTCGCCGCGCGTGGTTATTTCCCACACCGCTGCCGGAATATGATGCTCGTACGCACCTGCACCCAAAAAGCACAGCGGCAAGCCATCTTGCGCGGCTTTATCACGCAACAAGCGAGACACTTCCATCTCGTTCATGCCCGTTGGAATTTGCTCTAAATCACCACAACGTAAATTGTCAGGAATTTCATCGAACAGGTCATCAATCGTGTCAACACCAATGGTCGACAACATTCTGGAAATGTCGTGTTCTGAATGCGGAATAAAAGGCATACGTTTGTTACTCGTCTTCGGTTAAGTTTTGGTAGCCTTCGGCATCTAATAAATCATCTAACTCGCTGGTATCTTCAGGTTTAATCACAAAAATCCAACCGTCTTGGTATGGCGAATCATTAATCGCTTCCGGGGTATCTTCTAACTCACCATTAATCGCAACAATTTCACCTGTCACTGGGCTGTAAATATCTGATGCCGCTTTTACCGACTCAACCACACTGCATTCATCGCCTTTGCCTACTTGTTGCCCTACTTCTGGTAATTCAACAAAAACTAAATCGCCCAGTAGTTCTTGCGCGTGGTCTGAAATACCAACACGGACATTGCCGTCGGCTTCTAATAAAGCCCACTCGTGTGAATCGGCATACTTTCTATCATCAGGTGTGTTTGACATGGTTTTTCCTTTCCTTAAAGTTCAATTTGTACTGCGCCTTGGCGCACAAAGCACGGTTTAACCACCCGTGCATTTTTTAATTTTCCGCGAATGTCGATTTTACAGGTTTCGCCAATATTTGCAGGCACACGTGCCAATGCAATAGAACGCTCCATCGTAGGCGAATACCCACCACTGGTTATTTCGCCTTGTGAGCCATCGTCCAATACTACTGTTTGATGACCTCGTAGCACACCTTTGTCTTCTAAAATTAGCCCGACAAACTTATCGCTATTGCCTTGTTGTTTGGTATCGAGCAGTGCTTGCTTTCCAATAAATTCACGCTCTTCTGGCTCCCATGCAATCGTCCATGCCAAACCTGATTCTAATGGATTTTTAGATTCATCCATATCTTGGCCGTATAAGTTCATACCTGCTTCAAGCCTAAGTGTATCGCGCGCGCCTAAACCACAGGGCTTTACGCCCACTTCTAATAACTGTTTCCAAAACCCTTCAGCCTTATCTTCTGGCAGCATAATTTCAAAGCCATCCTCGCCGGTATAGCCCGTTCTGCCCACAAACCATTCACCGTGCCAGCAGGCACTAAACGGCTTAATTTCTGCGGCTGACAAGCCCAAACGATCGGGCAGTAAAGAGCACACTTTTTGGCGCGCTTTCGGCCCTTGAACCGCAATCATCGCAAGTTTAGGCTTTTCGTTTATCTCAACATCAAAATTTTCAGCCTGTTTTTCTAACCAAGCAATATCTTTATCACGCGTTGATGCATTCACCACTAGACGGTAATTTTGATCATCCAAAAAATACACAATCAGATCATCAATAATTCCGGCATCATTCGTCAGCATACAACTGTACAAGGCTTTACCTTGGCGCGTTAACTTAGCCACATCATTTGCCAGTAGGTTTTGCAAATACGCTTTTGCTTGCGAGCCATTCACATCAACAACGGTCATATGTGACACGTCAAACATGCCGACGGACTGCCTCACAGTGTGGTGCTCATCAATTTGCGACCCGTAATTCACCGGCATATCCCAGCCACCAAAGTCCACCATGCGAGCATTTAACTCGCGGTGCGCAGCATTTAAGGTTGTTTTTTTAGTCATACTTTTTCTCAACACAAAAAAAGGGCGACACGCGAAAACCACATGCCGCCCTCTGTCCAAAACCTGAAAGTTTAAAGGCGATAAATTACTCGCCCTTTGCCTCTTCGGTGGATTTAATTCAATAGAATCAAACCGCTCTCCAGAGCTAACTGATTGCACAACATAGCTGAACAATCTCCCTTATGGTCCATTTCCCTGAGCGATTCCGGACGGATTGCGCCTTCGGCGTCGGTACGAAGCCGAGCTCTCCCAACAGGGGTAAATTAGACGGATATTGTACGTCGGATAGGGTGTTTTTTCTATGGTTTAATTAGCACCAAAGAAGTCATTGGCACACTTCGGTAGAGACTCGAGAGAATTAACAATTAATGCCATCTTTGGCATCCAAACCTTGTCAATAAAGGAGTTACGCGGAGGTATTCACCATCACATATTATTATACTCAAGTTGATGGCAATAATAAGTTATAGTGGTTTTTTTTAAAATTATTTATGGGCACAGACAAAATTAAACCTCAAGAGTTACCCCCCACTATTCTTTCCTATGTAAAAGACATCCCTAACCTGTGTTCGCTTGCAGGATTGGCTTGCACATTATTAGCTATTTACTTCAGTATTTTGGGTGTTTATCACGCCGCAATGATTGGCATGGTCTGGGCGGTTGCATTTGATTGGGCGGATGGCCTCATTGCACGAAGGATAAAAGGCCGAACAGGTAACGACCGTGCATTTGGTGGGCAGCTTGATGTATTAATTGACATTGTAAGTTATGGCGTCACTCCTACTATTCTTTTGATGAGCTACGGGAAGTTTGAGCCAATATTTTTATTAGGCGCTTTTTTAATGCTCGCCGCTAGCGCAATAAGGTTGAGTTATTTTAGTGTATACGGTCTTGCTGGCGGCACGAAATACACCGGACTGGCGCTTGACAACAACAGCCTAATACTCGTTTTCATATTTTTATTTGAAGGCATGTTTAACGAGGGCCCCTTTGCTGTCATTCTTTATATCAGTGGTTTAGCGCTTGCAGCGTTGAATGTATCGCAAATTAAGACCCCAAAACTTTCTGGCAGCTCAATCAATGTCGTTATTCTTGCTATTTATACACTGGCAATAACCGCTATTTATGGTTGGAAGCTTTTGTCGTAAATAAAACGTAATTTGTAAAACACACTATCGAAAATCACTTTCAATCTAGGAGTTAAAAAACACAATGGTCGTATATACAGTAGGTACTTTTGATTTATTGCACGTTGGGCACCTGGCATTGTTAGAGTTTTGCGCCTCGTTGGGTGATTCCGTCGCTGTTGGCGTTGCGTCTGATGAAGTGGTCAAATTATACAAGCCTAATATTCCTGCTATTCCGCTTGAGCAGCGTATGGAAATGCTTAAAGCACTCCGTTGTGTGGATATCGTACTTCCCTATCATGAATTAGATTATCTTGCTGTTTGTAAGGAGGTTAAAGCTGATATTTTTGTTATCGGCGAAGACTGGGGTAGAAAACCGCATAATCATGATGTTGAAAAATACTTCGAAGCACATGGAAAAAAAGTCGTTCAAATTAAATATAGCCCACGTACGTCGTCTACTCAAATAAAGCGCAATATCATTTCTAGATTCCAAGAGACAACATCCTAGAGCAAGGGTTTGTGCATGATGGGCTGCCTAGTCAAGGCCACTACTAAGCATAGATTCCTTCACTAAATAAGCATCAAGCAAATTGCACCATGCCATCTTTAACGTTATGCTAATTGAACACAACCAAGAGGCAGTCGCATGAAATTAGACCAAGATACATTTGATGAATTAAACGTTCTTTTACAATTCGATTTAGCCAACACGCAACAAGGTATAAAAATTCATAACAACGCTGAACCAAACATAATTAGCGCAGTCGAACGATTGTTTAATAAGGGTTTTGTTGATAAGCTGGACGGTGGTTATTTAACGTCTATGGGGCGCATTGCAGCTGAACACGCTCAAGCGCTGACTAACTTAATTAATAAACCTTGAAAACGCTTCAAACTTAAATAATAAAAGCAAACGGAGAGAATCATGACACCAGAACTCTATTACTTAGCCGCTACGGCTCTACTAACCGCTGTTATTTGGGTGCCTTATGCACTTAACTACATTATTGTGGGCGGCTTACTAAACGCTGTTGGTCCACACGCCGACGTTGAAGGCATGGCTGGTTGGGCTATCCGCATGAAAAATGCACACACCAATGCCATTGAAAACTTGGTTGTTTTTGCTGCACTTATTCTAGTCGTACAAGCTGCTGGCGTAAATAATGACACAACCGCAATGGCTGCAATGGTGTTCTTTTATGCCCGTATTGTGCATTTATTAACGCATACATTTGGCATTCCTTGGGTACGTACATTAGCGTTTGCTGCTGGCTTTGGTTGCCAAGTTGTTCTGGCGCTACAAGTTATAATGTAAAATATTTTACGCAAAAACCAAAAAGCCGTCATCGCTATTAGCGATGACGGCTTTTTTATATCTGCTATTTATATTACAAACCCATCGCGTATTTGCAAATTTGGTTTTTAATCAGCGTTGAACTATTAACCACGCTCATGCCGGAGCTTCTTGCGAATTGAACAAGCATGTCATCTGCGCCAAATAGGCGTTTAAAACCGTCCATTATCCCCATCATTAACAAGTTATCGCCTTTACGCTGACGTTCGTAACGACGCAGCACTTGTTGGCTGGCAATATCCCGGCCTTTTTCATGTGCTTGTACAACCACATCCGCCAAGGTCACTGCATCTTTTAACCCAAGATTTGCACCTTGCCCTGCTAACGGGTGAATGGTGTGAATGGCATCGCCAATTAGCACCATACGTTGTTGTGTGTATTCTGGTGAAAATTGCAGTTTTAACGGGAATGCACCGCGTGCACCCACTAATTCGAAGCCACCTAGTTGGTAGTCTGAGGCTTCTGCTAAAGCATCACAAAAATCCGCATCGGTTAGCTTTAAATTTTCTTCTGTCGTTTGCGTGTTTGACGTCCAAACAATGGAGATTAACCCATCACGCAACGGCAGCAAGGCCAACGGCCCTTCCGGTAAGAAACGCTGCCATGCCGTATTTTGATGTGACTTTTCTGGTTTTACCGTGGCGACCAAGGCTTTCTGTTGGTATTCCCAACCATAATCTTCAATGCCGCTGATTTGCCTTATTTTTGAATTTGAACCGTCAGCACCCACCAGCAATGCGGCTCTAATCTTTTTGCCATTTGATACGTTAATATCTACGCCGTCGTCATCCACAGTAAAGTCGTCTAATTGCGATGAAGTGAACACATCGCAACTTTTAAGCTGCTGAAGTTTTTTCCATATCGCTAAAACAGTAATGCGGTTTTCAACCACTGCGCCCATTTGTACTTCACCTGCATCAGCTGAATCTATATCCAATTCGCCGCTACCAAAGTGATCCCAAACAAACATTTTTTCTACCGCTTGCTCGCCCAGCTCAACAACATCTGCCCAAACGCCGAGGCTTTTAAATAGGTTAATAGATGCTAAGGTTAATGCTGACACACGTAAGTCATACGTTTTTTCGGGCCAGCTTGCCATTGGGTCGCCTGCATCAATTAACGCAACGGACACGTGTTTTTCAGCCAACAAACACGCTAAGCTTGCGCCGACCATGCCGCCGCCAACAATCGCTACTTGATAATTTTTAGTCAACTTTCTTCAACCTTGCTAAACGTGAGCCTAACCCCATGGTTTGACGTGCAAACTGATGTTTCATCAGCGGAATCTTATCCAACATCAATAAACCGCTATTTCGTACCACGCTAAACAGCGCATTGTTTGTAGAAAATAGCTTAATCACATTATCGGTAAAACCCGTTATTAAGGCTTGGTCTAATTGCCGATGTTTTGCGTACGTTTCAAGAACTGCATCAATTTCATTCGGTTCAGTTATTAAGGCATCGGCCAAAATCGCTGCATCTCGCAACCCCAAATTAAACCCTTGCCCTGCCACAGGGTGTAGTTGGTGCGCGGCGTTGCCGATTAGCACAACACGTTCAGCTGTATTGTTTGGCACGTGTGACAAATTTAACGGGAAAGCTTGGCATTTGCCTGACAAACTTAATTGTCCCAGCCATTGCCCAAAACGTGCCTGTAACCGTTCTAAAAACTGCTCTTCTGGCAAGGCCATTACATCTTGCGCCAGCTCAGATGGCATAGTCCATACCAATGAATACAAACCATCGAAGTGCGGTAACATCGCTATGGGGCCTTCTGAGGTGAAGCGTTCGTAGGCTATGTCATGCGCATCCGACTCGACCTTAATTAAACCTGCGATGGCGTGTTGCTCGTAGGAGTATTCTTTAAGCTCAAAATCGCCGCATTCGCGCACTTTAGATAGGCCGCCATCTGCACCGACTAATAGTTTGCACGACAGCGTTCTCTCTTTGCCGTTTAAGCTAATCGTTACGTCCGCGCTGTCATCATGCACCACGTAATCAACCAAAGTGGCTGGGCACAAGCTATCAACGTTTGATTCTTTTAAACTACCCGCGACGACAGCTTCAATTTTTGCCGCTTCTATCACGTAACCTAACGCATCTACGTTTTGCGACTCGGCTGATAAACGCGTTTTACCGAAATGGCCTTTGTCCGACACATGAATGTGTTTAATCGCCATGGCTGCATCGTTTACCGGCTGCCAAATATCCAACTGCTCAAGAATACAGCGACTTCCCCAAGACAACGCAATGGCTCGCTTGCCAGCACTGTCCGATTGTTTTTCTGACAATTCTCGCGCTTCTACAATGGCAACGCGAAGCGATGATTCGCTCAATGCTAAACCGAGGCAGCCACCCACCATGCCGCCACCGATGATGATGACATCATAGTCATGCGACACGTGCTTTCTCCATCAATGCCTCAATATCGTTCACTTCTTTAGGTGCGCCGTCAGTTAATACCTCGTGGCCTTTTTTGGTCACCAGTACATCGTCTTCAATGCGAATACCAATGCCGCGCCATTTCTTATCGACTTCTTTGGCATTTGGCTGAATATATAAACCAGGCTCGACAGTTAACACCATGCCCGGCTCGAGCAAACGCCACTGCTTGTCTATTTTGTAGTCGCCCACATCATGCACATCCATACCTAACCAATGCCCAGTCCGGTGCATATAATAAGGTTTGTAGGCTTCGTTTTTAATCAACGTCGGCACACGGCCTTTAAGCAGCCCTAATTTTACCAGCCCTTTTGTCAACACCTTCACCGCTGCATCGTGCGGATCATTCCAATGGTTACCTGGCTTTACTTGCTCAATCGCTGCGTATTGGGCATCTAGCACCAACTGATACAACGCTTTTTGTTCATCGCTAAATACGCCATTAACAGGGAATGTTCGGGTAATATCTGACGCGTATTTCTCCCACTCGCAGCCCGCATCAATTAACAATAAATCACCGTCATTCAGCTTGGCGTTATTTTGCGTGTAATGAAGCACGCAGCCATTAATGCCACCCCCGACAATCGCTGGGTATGCTTCAGAATTGGCACCGTTACTCATAAAATGATGTTTTATTTCAGCGTCTACTTGATACTCATTAACGCCTGCCTCCGTGAATTGCATGGCCCTTTTATGCGCTGCCACAGAAATTTTAGCGGCTTTTTTCATGT
>JBDOOJ010000090.1:0-7720 GCA_039830885.1 Cycloclasticus sp. | reverse complement strand
AAGAAAAGTCTGGAGTTTAAGCGGTGTTAATAGCGAAAGATAAAGACCCGATTGGCTCGGCGTTACTGGACTTTTTTCAATCTAAAGAAGACTCGCCTATTGCTGTAAAAATGGATATTGCGGACGAAGATGTTTTGCCGCCCAGCTACTTTTTTAGGTCATATGATGAATGCCCAGAGCTTGAGCAACTGGCACTGCAACAGACGCGAGGCAAGGTGTTAGACGTAGGTGCAGGTGCGGGTTCACACAGCCTTTACTTGCAAGAAAAAGGCGTGGATGTGACAGCCATTGATGTGTCGCCAAATTCAGTTGATGTGATGAAAAAGCGCGGCATTAAAAATGTCGAGCTGATTGACTTCTATGATTATCAAGGCGATTCATTCGATACCTTGTTATTTTTAATGAATGGTATCGGTTTGGTGCAAACGTTAGATGGGTTTGAAGAGTTTTTTGCTCATGCTCGGACGCTATTAGCCCCTAATGGCCAAATCATTTTAGACAGTTCTGACCTTATCTATATGTTCGAAGCGGAAGATGGCTCTTATGTCATTGATTTGAGCAATAAATATCACGGTGAAGTGGCGTTTAATTTGTCGTATAAAGGCATTGAAGGCGAACCGTTTGATTGGCTTTACGTTGCCGAAGAGCTATTGCAAGATGCCGCTGAGGCCAATGGTTTCAATTGTGAGATTATTAAACAAGGGCCGCATTACGATTACCTTGCAAGGTTGACCGTTTCTTAAAAAATTGCAGCACGTAATGTGTTTGTTGGTGCCGCCCAGGTAAACCTTTTGTGAGATGATAAAGTTTCTTCTCAATATAAATAGGCACGTGATATGGCGGAAAAGCCCAAAGGTGACAATGAACAAATGAATAAGCCAAGCCGCTGGTTAAAACGCCTTGCCCTTTTCGTTGTTGTGCTAGGTTTGATTTTGTCTGTGCTGCCACTGGGTATTAAGTTTGCAATAGAAAAAGCCTTGATTGATGCCGGCAGCCAGCAGGTGTCATTGGAAGATGTGGACATTAATCTCTTCACCGGTCAGTTCGCCGTTTATAACTTAAAAACATTGTCGGATGGTGTGCCTGCATTGGAGATAGGTGAATTTGCTGTCGGCATTGAATGGCTGCCGCTTTTTAATCAGCAAATTGTCGTTAACTCATTGTCATTGAGTGATGCATTTGTGAGTGTTGAAAAGCTTGCCGATAACGGGTTAAAACTAGCAGGTATCAAGCTTCCAAAAGCGAAGGCTAAAGAGCCGAGTAGTGATAAGTCAGCGTGGGGTTTTGGCTTGGCTAACGTACATATTGTTGATAGCCGGGTTAAGTTTAAATCGCCGGAATTTTCAACAACAGCAAAAATAGACGACCTTTTGTTGGCACAGTTATTTAGTTGGAAACAAGGGGATGTTAGTGATTTTACCTTTGATACCTATATAAATGGCGCGCGCATGCAGGGGGATTTGGATTTAGATCTATTTGCAAAAACGCCAACGGTGAAAGGCACGTTGAAGGTCAATCAGCTTGCTCTTGGTTATTTCCAATCATTGGTTGCCGACTCTCTTAGCGAGTTAAGCGGTAAGTTTTCAGCGGATATTAGGTTTGATTTATCGCTGTTCGAGAACGGTATTCAATATCAGCAAAACGGTTCGGTGGCGTTAACGCAATCTACTGTATCGGTTAATAGCATTCAACTCGTACAAGAAAAATTAGCGTGGGATGGTGCTATAAAAGTGGATACGCAACTGGATGACACCGCTATTTCTGTTAATGGTTCTATCAGCACGGCTAAGGTAATGGCCAAAAGTCTTGGCAGTGGCATGATGTTAGTTCAGTTTGACGCTCTCAATGTAAAGCAGTTGTCAATTGAACAGCTGGAAAACATTAGTTTGTCTAACGTGTCGGTTGATGCTTTAACGGTGGCTAAAAAAACTGACAAGCCATTGATTGAACTAGGGCACGTGGTGATAGATGCTTTCCAACTGACGAACCTTGCTGATGTCGAGATCAGCAATATTAGTTTAAATGATTTGCAATCGGATGTGCAGATTAGCAAAGCGGGGGAGGTTGAATTACTGAATGAACTCATCGCTAATGTGCAGAAGAAAGGCTCGGCGGTTGAGAGCGAAATCGACAATCAAGAAACACTAGCTGTGCCAGCAAAAAACTCAGCGGCCTCACTGAAAATAGCTTCCGTTAAGGTGACGGGGGATAGCCAGATAAATATTACTTCAGGCACGGTGAGCGGGTCGATTAAAAAAGAAATTGCCCTCAAAAGGTTTGAATTGGGGGAATTGAATAATCAAAGGCCTAATTCGCTCACGCCGATTGTTATTGAGGCAACTATAAACAAACATTCAACATTGTCGCTGGCAGGTAATATTGCGCCGTTCAGTGACAAAGTAAACGTGCAACTTAAAACCAAACTTAGTGCTTTTGAATTGCCAGATTTTTCACCTTTAATTCGGCAAGAACTCGGCTATAACATCGAAAGTGGTCAACTAAACGCAGATATAAAATTAGACATTAAGCAAAATATTATTGATGGCAATACTAAGGTAGATATTCACGGCCTTGTGATGCAGCCAGCAGACGATGACAAGGTGGCAAAAATGGCGCAGCAATTGTCAATGCCTTTAGATTCTGCCTTATCGTTGTTGCGTGATGGTAACGACGATATTTTGCTAGAAATCCCCATAAGAGGTGATTTAGCTGAGCCTGATTTTGATATTGGTGATGTGATTAATACCGCGCTGGGTAATGCCTTACAAGGGACGGTGAAAAGTTTTCTTAAATACGCGTTGCAACCCTATGGGCTTATTTTTATGGCGGCTGAAAAAGCCTATGGTGCAGCAACATCCATCAGTTTGGATGCAATTGAGTTTGCGCCGGGAGAATCAACCTTATCGGATGTAGCTGTACCTTATATCGTCAAAATTGGCGAGTTAATGGACAAAAGGCCCGGGTTGCGGATTCGCTTATGCGGAGTTGCAACACCCGTCGATGTGCTCGTGATTCAACAAAAAGAAGCAGCGTTGTTGAAAGCGCAAGCGGTTGATAAAAAACAACCATTGCAATCAGTAGTTGCGGCAGAGCCTAAAGACTATAAAGAGGCGCTTCTTGTTTTAGCGAAAGAGCGTGCATTGGCGATAAAAACTAAATTAGCCTCAGATTTTAAGGTAGAGGCAACACGGTTATTTAATTGTTTGCCGAGCATTGCAACCGACAATAAAAAGCCTCGTGTTGATATTTTGATATAAATTAAAACAGTTAAAGCAATGCGTTGTTAGCTGTGATACTTAACGATTAATAAAGGAAAAAAATGCAAAACAAGTCAATAAACGAAGTAAGTATTACCGATATAAAAATGCCATTTTTATCGATGGTTATTTTCTTAGTAAAGCTATCTATTGCGGCCATACCTGCGTTCATCATCATGTCTATTGTCGCTAGTATTTTGTTTGCTATTTTTGGAACGGCTGTACATACAGGGATGATGTTGTAAGCCTTTTTTATTAATAGCCGTATTAGTTATTTGGCGTTAATATAGTCTGAAATATGATTGTTAAAACACTAAAGGTATTTTGTGCATAACGAACAAGCAACATGCGATCACCTGGCTGAACTTCTTAGCCAAATAACCACTCACCTAGAAGAGTTTCAACGATTTGAACACCCAGATGCGGTGGCTAATATTACTAGTTGGAAGTCTGTACTTGGCGGACCTGCTCCGGAAAAAGGTATTGGTGCGAGTCAAGTTATTGCCGAAATGGGCGAGCATGTTATCCCCAATGGCTCGCAAATTTCTAAACCGGGTTGTACGTCATATATTACTTCCGCGGCAACTGATATGGGCTCAATTGCCACCTTAGCCGGCATAGTGGCATCACCTCAGCGCATTGGTGTAACTGCATTTAATCATTTAGAAGGGCTGGCTCTTAAGTGGTTGGCTGAAATGTTTGGCTTGCCAAGCGGTATGCAAGGTATCTTTAGCAGTGGCGGTTCAACGGCCAATTTAATTGGCTTGGGCGCGGCTAGGCAATGGGCCTTTCAGCAAATTGGTATTGATGTCGCCGCTGATGGTGTGCAGCGAACTTGCCGAGTTTATGCCACGGAACAAAGCCACCATACGATACACCGTTCTGTTGCTGTTTTAGGTATGGGACGTAATGCGATGGTGCATATTCCGTTAGATGACAACATGCGCATGTGTCCTAATGCCTTGGAAAAACAGCTTCAAAAAGACAAAGCGTTGGGTACATTGCCAGTGGCGATTGTCGCTAATGCCGGTAGCACCAACACGGGCGCGATTGACCCCTTACAAGAGATTGGTGAGATTGCACGTGAATATAATATTTGGTTCCATGTTGATGGAGCGTATGGCCTGCCCGGCACCTTAGACCCACAGGTTAAGGATTTATTTAAAGGCTTGGTGTTAGCTGATTCGATTACCGTCGATGCACATAAGTGGTTAGGTGCGCCAGTAGGTATCGGGGCAACGTTTGTGCGTGATGATAAGGCCTTGCGTAACACTTTCACACAAGGCGAGGCAGATTATATTGAAGCAACAATAGTTGATGATGCTGATGTCGAAAATTCCATGGATTCTATGGGCTTTCCTTATCATGATTTAGGCGTAGAACTATCTGCGCCAACACGTGGTGCCATTGTTTGGGCGCTTATTCGTGAGATTGGGGTTGATGGGATGAGGGCGCGTATTTGCCGGCATAACGAAATGGCACGGCGCGTTGCCGAACAAGCGAAACAACACCCCAATTTAGAACTAGCATTAGAACCCACGTTATCTATTTGCTGTTTCCGTTATGTGCACGAAAAGTCTAGTGACTTAAACGCGCTCAACAAACAAATTCACCGGCAATTAATGAAAAATGGCATCAATATCCCCAGTACAACAATGGTGGGTGATAAATTTGTGATTAGACCGTGTTTTTTAGGCGCCAGAACCGACTGGCATCACGCGGATGATTTAGTGAATGAAGTGATTGATATTGGTAATAAAATTATGTCCAAGGGCATTTAAAGCACATAGATAAAAACACAGAGTTAGGAGAATTAAGATGGGTAAACGTTACAACAACATTTTAGAAACAATCGGCAATACACCGGTCGTTAGGATTAATAAATTAGGCCCAAAAGGCGTCAATATTTTCGCTAAAATTGAATCGTTTAATCCAATGGGTTCAGTTAAAGACAGGCTGGCGCTAGGCGTTATAGAAGATGCCGAACGTAAGGGCGAGTTAAAACCAGGCCAAACCATAGTGGAAGCGACTAGTGGCAACACCGGTATCGGCTTGGCGATGGTTTGTGCGCAAAGAGGCTACCCTTTAGTGGTAACCATGGCTGAAAGCTTTAGTGTTGAACGCCGCAAGTTAATGCGATTCTTAGGTGCAAAAGTGGTGCTTACACCAGCATCTGAAAAAGGTACGGGCATGGTTAAAAAAGCTAAAGAACTGGCCGCAGAACATGGTTGGTGGCAATCCAAGCAGTTCGAAAACCCAGCCAATGCGCAAATACACGTCACCACGACAGCGGAAGAAATTCTTGAAGATTTTTCAGATACAACGCTAGATTATTGGGTAACGGGTTACGGCACAGGTGGAACATTAAATGGTGTGTCGCAAGTGTTAAAAGTAAAAAGCCCCAATACTAAAATAATTGCTTGTGAACCAATCAATGCACAATTGTTAGGCAGCGGTATTGAACAGGTAGAAAACGAGAGCCACCCCAACTTTACCCCGCACCCAATGCAAGGCTGGACGCCAGATTTTATTCCTAAATTAACCAAAGAAGTGGTGGATGGTTCGCGCATAGACCAGCTGTTACCGATTGATGGTAGGTTCGCTATCCAATGTTCGAAAGACCTCGCCCAGCAAGAAGGTATATTTGTAGGTATTTCTGCCGGAGCAACCTTAGCAGGCGCGTTAAAAATTGCTGAAACGGCAGCCGAAGGAACTAATATTTTATGCATGCTGCCAGATACAGGCGAGCGTTATTTAACTACGCCGTTATTTGACGATATATCAATCGACATGTCCGATGATGAAATGAATATGTCCCGCTCAACACCAGGTTATCAATTTTAATATGACAGAAAAAGCACTGGCAGAGGTAGAGCAAGAAATCGCAGGAAGTGACAAACAGGTCGTTATGTTTGCCTTAGAGTGGTGCGAATTCTGTTGGGCGGTGATTAAAGTGTTGGATGAATATGAAATACCGTATCGCACGATTAATTTGGACTCCGCAGATTACGTAGACAATAATCGCGGTAGAGAAATGCGTTTAGCGCTGAATGAAAAAACAACGTGGACAACGTTGCCGCAAATTTACATTAATAATGAGTTTGTTGGTGGTTGCATCGATATTTTTGATGAGTGCAAAGATGGGCGGTTACAAGAGCGGCTTAAAGGTGCGAACATTAGGTTTAAGCAAACGGTAAAAACGGATCCGCTGTCTTTTCTTCCAGCTTGGTTGCATCCGCGATAACGGGGTGTTTTGATATGACGATTGAATTGATTAATGAATTTCTAGGTTGGTGCTTCGTCGTTAATTATGGCGTGTTAGTGCTCTGGTTTTTATTTTTCACATTAGGGCATGATTGGTTATATAGCCTTCATAGTCGGTGGTTTTCTTTTTCGGTAGAACGTTTCGACTATGCGAATTATCTTTGCATGGGGTTCTATAAACTAAGCATTATTCTGTTTAATCTCGTGCCTTATCTCGTTTTAAAATACCTCGTTTAACGCAAATGGCGCAGTACATCCTCTCACTTGATCAGGGTACCAGCAGTTGCCGAGCTGTTCTTTTTAACGAACAAGCGAGAATTGTTGATATTACCCAGCGTGAATTCACGCAACACTATCCAAAATCAGGCTGGGTAGAACACGACCCACTTGAGATATGGGAATGCCAGCTAGGCGTCTTAACAGAGTTGCTGTTTAAAAATAATTTGACGGCTGCTGATATCGCCGCAATTGGTATCACCAACCAGCGTGAAACTACGGTGTTATGGAATAAAAATACTGGTAAACCCGTTTACAACGCGATTGTTTGGCAAGATAAGCGTACTGCTGATACCTGCGTATCGATGATTGCTGACGGTTTGGATGCCGTCGTTCGGGAAAAAACAGGGTTGCTGATTGACGCTTATTTTTCAGGCACAAAAATCCAATGGATTTTAGATAATGTTGATGGCGCGCGTGAATTAGCGGAGGCGGATGATTTATTGTTTGGCACGATTGATACGTGGTTAATTTGGAATTTAACCAATGGACAGGCACATGTAACTGACTGTTCAAACGCATCACGTACCATGCTATTCAATATCAACACAACGAGTTGGGACAATGACTTGCTCGAAATGCTAGATATTCCTAAAAGCATTCTGCCGACGGTTAAAGACTCCGACGCGCATTTTGGCGACTACCATCTTGATGGGGTTAATATACCCATTCACGGGGTGCTGGGTGACCAGCAAGCGGCATTGTTCGGACAACTTTCGTGGAACAAGGGTGAAGCCAAAAACACCTACGGTACAGGCTGTTTCATGTTGCTAAACACAGGTGATGAGCGAGTCACTAGTGATTCAGGTTTGTTAACAACGATTGCATGGCGGACCAATAATAAGGTTGTTTATGCGTTGGAAGGTAGTGTTTTTATTGCCGGCTCTGCGGTGCAATGGTTACGTGATGGATTGCAGATTATT
>JBDOOJ010000005.1:0-84929 GCA_039830885.1 Cycloclasticus sp. | reverse complement strand
CCTTGTTTTTGGTGGGCGATCCGATGCAATCAATTTACCGTTTCCGCCAAGCAGAAGTGGGGCTGTTTTTAAAAACGCAAAATGATGGTTTAGGCGAAGTGCGTGATATTACACCCGTTAATATCGCTGTTAATTTTCGTTCGCAACAAGCCATAGTCGATTGGGTGAATAGGGCGTTTAGCGATGTGATGCCAGCGGTAGACAATGTGTTTAGCGGTGCGATTTCTTATAAGCCGTCTGTGCCGTACAAAACAGAGGGAGCGACGGGCGACGCGGTTCAATATTACCCGTATGAAAATAGAGTTGAGGAAGGCGCTGGTTTATTAGCATTGATTCAACAAATTAAACACTCTACGCCTGATGAAACAATTGGCGTATTGGTACGTGGCAGAAAAAGTTTAACTGAGTTGGTTATTGCGCTAAATGAAGCAGGCGTTCCTTATCAAGCAACGGATATTGACCCACTCAACATGCGGCAAACGGTGATTGATTTAATGTCGCTAACGCGCGCTTATTGTCACCCTGCGGATAGAATTGCTTGGTTGTCTGTATTACGTGCGCCTTGGTGCGCATTGAGTTTGGATGATATGTATTGCTTGCTGGATGGATTTCCAGACGAAAATGTCAGTGATTTGCTACAGGATAGTGACAGCGTGCAGGCATTGAGTGATCAAGGGCAAGCGGCCATTGGGCATGTTATGCAGGCGTTTGGCGTTGTATTACGTCACCGGGATCGCATGAGCGTAGCGGATTCGATTAGAGGGCTGTGGCAACAATTGTTAGGGCCTGAATGTTTGTCATCATCCGCTGATTTGGCCGATTGTGAACGTTTTTTCGATTGCTTGGCGGTGTTAGAGTCGAAAAGAGAATCGATTGATTTAGCTGTATTGCAAGAGCAGGTGGAAAAGTTGTACGCCGCGCCTGATGTGAACGCCTCTAATACACTACAAATAATGACCATTCACAAAGCAAAAGGTTTGGAATTTGATCATGTGATTTTGCCGGGTCTGGATAGAAAATCAGGCAATGATGATAAGCGTTTATTAGCGTGGTTAGAGCGACCTGCGGATGAGCCTGGCGAAAGCGAATTGATGATTGCACCGATTAAAGAAACGGGCGCGGATAAAGACGACGCGATTGCTAAATACTTGAATAGGGTAGAGCAAGATAAGGCACGGCATGAAAGCCAGCGTTTGTTATATGTGGCTGCGACACGGGCAAAAAAGCAACTGCATTTAAGTTTTTGCTTGAAGCTTGATGAGAAAGCGAATCAGGAAATGTCACCAAAAACACCAGCGAGCAATACCTTGTTAGGCTTGCTTTGGCCGACAATAAAAGATGATGTGATTATTAATTTTAATAGTAATAAATCAGATGATAAAGAAGCCATAACAAATTGTTATTTAAAGAAATTAAATATAGTTAATGTTACTAAGGTTGATTATTCAAGTTTAGATTATCAGCATAAAGTTAATACAAATATACAGCCTCAAACCAACCTGATTGAGTTCGACTGGGCAACGGACTTAGCTGCTTCGGTGGGTACGGTGTGTCATCAATGGATGCAAATATTAGGTGAGCGTGGTGAGCTGAATTTCAACAATAATTCCAGTGAACAACAAGCCATTCGACATCAATTACTAGAAGTGGGTGTACTGCCTAAAGATATTAAAAAGGCCGTCGAAAGAGTTGGGCAAATTCTTTCGCACTGTATGAAAGATAACCGCGGCCAATGGGTTCTAAATAATCAACACGAGGATAGTCAATTTGAATTGGCTTTGGCAGGTGTTGTTGACGATGCTGTTGTGCATTGCCGCTTAGATAGAACCTTTGTGGATGATGGCACGCGGTGGATAGTAGACTATAAAACCAGTCGCCACGATGACGATAATAAAGAAGAATTTTTAGATGCTGAAATGACCCGTTACAAACCACAACTTGAACAATACGCAAAACTCATGAGTGCGATGGATGCAAGGCCTATTAAATTAGGGCTGTATTACCCTGCGTTTGGTGGTTGGCGTTGTTGGGAGTTTGGTGGTGTTTAAGTCGAAAAAATTATGGCTGCTGGGCGCGTTAGTTCTGGTTGTTATTGGCTTTTACAGTTTCGGTTTACATGAGTATTTAAACTTAGCCGCCTTAAAAGATAAAAGCTCAGAATTTATAGACTATTACAACGCTAACCCGTGGCAAGTATCTGCATGGTTTTTTGTTATTTATATCGTATCAACGGCGGTGTCTATTCCTGGTGCAAGCATTCTCACCTTAGCCGGTGGCGCGGTGTTTGGGCTGTGGTGGGGCGTTGTGTTGGTGTCGTTTGCATCAACCATTGGCGCGAGCTTGGCCTTTTTGCTGTCCCGTTATGTGTTGCGCGATACCGTTCAGGGTAAGTTTTCCGATAAGTTAGCCGCTATTAATGCAGGTGTTGAGGAAGAGGGCGCATTTTACCTATTCACTCTGCGTTTGATTGTGGTGTTTCCGTTCTGGTTGATTAACCTCTTAATGGGTTTAACACCGCTTAAATTACGAACTTATTTTTGGGTAAGCCAATTGGGCATGTTCCCCGCGACCATTTTGTTTGTGAATGCGGGTACGCAATTGGCCAAAATCGAGCAGGTGAGCGATATATTATCGCCAGCGGTTGCCGTTTCGTTTGCGTTATTGGGATTGTTTCCTCTGTTCGCAAAAGCGTTACCGGGCATTATCCGCAGATATAAATTATTAAAGGCCTACAAAAAGCCTGAATCGTTTGACTATAACTTGATTGTGATTGGCGGCGGCTCAGCGGGTTTGGTCGGTTCCTATATTGCCGCAGCGGTAAAAGCGAAGGTGCTGTTGATTGAAAAAGACAAAATGGGTGGGGATTGTTTAAACACAGGCTGTGTGCCGTCAAAATCTTTGATTAAATCATCGCGGTTTTTAGCAGATTTAACCCGCAGCGAACGGTACGGCATTAAAAGCGCATCAGCAGAGTTTGATTTTGCAGAAGTTATGGAACGCGTGTCCTCGGTTATCAAACAAATAGAACCACACGATTCAGTTGAACGTTATACAAGCTTGGGTGTGGAATGTTTGCAAGGTGATGCGCGTGTGGAATCACCTTGGGAAGTATCGGTTAACGGTAAAATTCTAAGTACACAGAACATTATTATTGCCACTGGCGCTAGGCCACGGGTGCCGAATATTGAAGGTTTGGACAAGGTTCGTTATTACACGTCAGATACCATCTGGTCGTTACGTGAGCGGCCTGAACGGCTGTTAGTTGTTGGCGGCGGGCCGATTGGTTGTGAATTGGGGCAAAGCTTTAATCGACTAGGATGTCACGTCACCATTGTTGATATAGCCGATAGATTAATAGGGCCAGAGGACGAAGATGCAGCGTTATTGTTAACTAAACAATTAGAGGCTGAAGGGGTTGATTTACAGCTTAGTCAATCTATAGTGTCTTTTGACGTAGATGGTGACAAGCAAGTCGTTAGGATTAAACCCAAAACAGGCGAAACACAGCAGATAGAATTTGATGCCGTATTGTTTGCGATAGGTCGTGTGCCAAACATTAGTGGCTTTGGCTTAGAAGAATTAGCGGTTCAAACAACAGCTTCTGGCACGATTGAAGTTGATAAGTACATGCGCACGAGCGTGCCAACTATTTATGCTTGCGGAGATGTGGCAGGGCCGTATCAATTTACCCATACCGCTGCGCATTACGCATGGTATAGCGCAGTGAACAGTTTATTTGGTGATGTGTGGCGCTTTAAGGCTGATCACCGAGTGATTCCAAGAGTAACATTTACCGACCCAGAAATTGCCAGCGTGGGGTATAACGAGCAGTCAGCCAAGGCAGCGGGGTTGGTCGTCGAAACCACTATGTTTCAATTAGATGAACTAGACCGTGCAATTGTTGATGGCAAAACAGAGGGGTTTATAAAAGTGTTGACCCCTGTTGGCAAAGACAAAATATTGGGTGTTAGCATCGTTGGCGAACACGCGGGAGAAATGCTACCCGAATTTGTATTGGCGATGAAACACGGTTTAGGCCTGAATAAAATACTCGGTACGATTCACGCCTACCCAACATGGGCAGAAGCGAATAAATATACTGCTGGCGTGTGGAAGAAAAATCATCAACCGCACAAGCTATTAAAGTTGCTTGAGCGATATCATATGGCAAAACGCAAATAACCGATTATGCACCCCACATTAGACAGGCTGGCGAGTACGGATTTCCCGCCAATACAGCGCAACGCACTGACTACATTACAAGTAAACCTTGGTTACTTGTGTAACTTGTCGTGTTTACATTGCCACGTGAATGCTGGGCCTACACGCAAAGAGTTGATGGGTAAGCAGACGATTGATCAGCTGTTTGAGTTTATCGATCAGCAGAACATTGAAACACTGGACTTAACTGGCGGTGCGCCAGAAATGAACCCGGATTTTAAGTATATTGTGACAGAAGCGGTTAAGCGTGGTTTAACAGTGATTGATCGTTGTAACTTAACGATATTGGAAGAGCCGGGTTACGAGCGCATGGCTGATTTTATGGCCAAGAATAAGGTGCAAATTGTTGCTTCGTTGCCGTGTTATTCAAGTGATAACGTAGATGCCCAACGCGGAAATGGTGTGTTTGATAAAAGCATCACCGCACTGCAAAAGCTCAATGGTTTGGGTTATGGAGCAGAGCTAGATCTTAGCTTGGTATATAACCCACAAGGTGCGCAGCTTCCACCCAGTCAAGAAGCGTTGGAACTTGAATATAAACAGCATTTAGCTAACAATTTCGGCATTGTGTTCAATCGCTTATTAACGATAACCAATATGCCTATCAAACGGTTTGGTAGTACGCTGATTTCAAAAGGCACCTTTGATGAGTATATGGATTTATTGAAAGCATCCTATCAATCCATAAACCTTGATAACCTAATGTGTAAGAGTATTTTAAGCGTCGATTGGCAAGGCTATGTGTATGATTGCGACTTTAATCAAATGCTTGAATTACCCGCCGGTATTGCGACTAACAAGAAACATATTTCGGATTGCTTGGAACTTGATTTCAACCAACAACCCATAACAATAGCCGACCACTGTTATGGTTGCACGGCAGGTGCTGGCTCAAGTTGTGCTGGCTCACTAACATAGGAACAGAACGATGGACATGAAAAACAGCGTAGTAGAACGCTATACAGAAGGTGCAGAAGCGGTACAACCAGCGTTATGTTGCCCTGTAGATTATGACGCAACATTATTGGCAATGTTACCGCAAGAGGTGATTGAAAAAGACTACGGTTGTGGTGATCCATCACGTTACGTACAAGACGGCGACGTGGTGTTGGATTTAGGGTCTGGTTCAGGAAAGATTTGTTATATGGCGGCGCAACTGGTGGGTGAAACAGGCCGTGTGATTGGCGTAGACATGAACGATGAGATGCTGGCTTTAGCTAGAAAGTATCAACCAGACATGGCGGAAAAGCTCGGTGGCGATAAAGTGAGTTTTGTTAAAGGCCAAATTCAGGATTTGTCGCATTCGTTAGATGACCCAGATAGCAGTGAGCCGATGATTGCTGATAACTCAGTGGATTTAGTGTTATCGAACTGTGTGCTGAATCTGGTGAACGACAGCGATAAGAAACAGCTGGTTGAAGAGATATTTCGTGTTGTAAAGCCGGGTGGTCGAATTGCGATGTCAGATATTGTCGCCGATGAAGTAATACCCGAACATTTAAAAGCCGATCCTGAATTATGGTCTGGTTGTATTTCGGGTTCATTTTTAGAAGATGAGTTTCTAGAGAGCTTTAAAGAAGCCGGTTTTAGAGCGGTTAAGTGCGATAAGTGGGATGCAGAGCCATGGCAAGTAGTTGAAGGAATTGAGTTTCGCTCGGTAACGATTACCGCGGTTAAAGGCGAAGACGTGTCGTGTATTGATAAAGGCCACGCGGTTATTTACAAAGGCCCTTATGCCGAAACAACAGACGATGAAGGCCACGTGTTTTATCGAGGCAAACGAATGGCAGTATGCGAGCGTACGTATAACTTTTTAACGAGTGGACCGTACGGTGACGACTTCATTGGCATTAGCCCGTCACAACAAGTAGAGGGTGTTGAATGGTGTGCGCCAGCCGGTACATTACGCTCAGCGAGTGAAACCAAAGGCAGTTCACACAGCAATGTTAAAGAAGGCGGTTCTTGCTGCTGATGATTGATGTTTCAATTATCATTCCCACGTTGAATGAAGAGGGCGTTTTACATAAAACGTTAGGCTCTTTGCTGACGATGCAAGGTAAGGGCGTAGAGATTATTGTTGCCGATGGGGGCAGTGCTGATGCAACGATACAGATTGCTGAACAATTTAATGTTCGTGTGATTCAAGCTAATGCTGGGCGAGCGAATCAGTTAAATAAGGGCGCAGAGGCGGCGAGTGGCGATGTGCTTTTGTTTCTACATGCCGATACGTTATTGCCCAGCGATGCATATGAATTGTTGCTAGAACATCGGAGTAACAGCGCCTACTGGGGGCGTTTTGACGTTACATTAGACAGCCAAAAATGGATGTTTCGAATGATAGAAGCCATGATGAATTGGCGTTCTCGCCTAACATCCATTGTAACGGGCGATCAGGCGATGTTTGTATCAAAAGGCTTGTTTGAACGAGTGGGCGGGTTCCCCGGTATTTCGTTAATGGAAGATATCGCCATCAGTAAAATACTCAAAAACATATCCGCTCCTATTTGTTTTAAGCAACGAGTCACGACTTCAAGCCGTCGTTGGCTTGAGCAGGGTGTTTTAAAGACGGTGTTTTTAATGTGGCGTTTACGCTGGGCGTACTTCTTTAACGTTGACCCTGACGCTTTAGCTAAAAAATATTACCGTCATAACGTTTAAAATTGCGCCTAACTATTCTGATAGTTTTTCCAGTAAAAGCTGTTTTAGTTGTTCCAAGGTAGCTGAATCTTCGATCATTTTTCCAGCGTCATTGGTTAAGTAAAAAACATCAACGGCTTGACTGCCGATGGTGGCGATTTTGGCATTACGAACATTAACGTGACAGACACTAAAACATTGTCCGATGATTGATAATACGCCTGGTTCATCTTGAGTTTCTATTTCCAGTATGTTGTAACGTCGCTTGTGGTCTTCCTTGAAGGTGATAATAGTTTCTATTTCAAAATGTTTGGATTGGCGAGATTTATGCCTATCCACTGTCAGCACTGCTTGGTCAGGATTGATTAAGTTATTGCGTAAGACGTTAACGATTAATTGCTCGCGAGATAAATCGGGGATAGGAGTGCCTTGGCTTTCAAGCACGTGAAAGCTAATAAGAGCGATACCTTCGTGGGTTGAAATAATGCGCGCATCCAGTATGTTTAAGCCAAGTTGATCGAGAGTGGCGGTACAAACTGCGAACATGCCGCTGCGGTCGTTGACGTATATAAATAATTCCGCGCCGCCACGCTTTGTTTGTGGGCGCAATAAAACCAGTGGCAGTTCGTCTGCTGAGCACGATGAAATAGCCAAGGTATGCCAAATACTGTCCTCTACCGAGAACCTTGAAAAATAATTTTTGCTGATGGTGCCCCAAACGGCGTCGATTTTGTCATCGCTTAAACCACGTGTCCTAAGCCCACGCCTAGCTTGATATTGCATTTCTTTAATATCGTCGTCTTGTGTGGATGTTTGCAGACCACGTCTAAGAAGCTTGTGTGTATTGCCGTGCAGCTCTTTTAATAACGAGCCTTTCCAGTCATTCCAAAGCGTTGGGTTGGTTGCTCTTATATCTGCAATTGTTAGTAAATAGAGGTAATCTAAATATTCTAAACTGCCCATTTTAGAAGCGAATTTTTGAATAATAACGGGGTCGTTAATGTCTTTTCGCTGAGCGGTCATTGACATAATCAAGTGATGTTTTACCAGCCAGCCGACTAGGTTGGTGTCATACGAGGTATAGCCATGTTGCTTGCAAAAATCGATGGCATCTTGCATGCCTAAATCGGCATGATTACCACCACGGCCTTTGGCTATATCGTGGAAAAGGCCAGCTAAATAGAGCAGCTCAGGTTTGTTAATTTGTTTGAATACGTCAAAACAATGGGGTAATTCATCGCGATGCTTTTCAAGCGCAAAGCGGCGTAAGTTTCTAACAATGAATAGGGTGTGTTGATCGACGGTATAAGCATGAAATAGGTCATATTGCATGCGTCCAATAATGTCATCAAAAGCAGGAATGTACGCGGCTAATACGCCATAACGATTCATTCGTCTAAATTGGTGAGTGATTCCCTGAGGTTGACGAATAATGTCTAAAAAAAGCGTTTGTGCTTCGGGGTTAGCTCTAAAATTTTCGTTTATTAAATGTAAGTTTTCGCGTATTAAGCGAATGGTGGCAGAACGCACACCTTTAATGGCATCATTTTTTTGCAATTGAAGAAAAATATCTAACAATGCTATTGGCGTTGTTTTGAAGGTGTCAGGGTGCGTTACTTCGATATCGTCGTTAACGATACGAAATGACTCGTTGATAGAGGTAACGCTCATTGCCTTGTTTTCCATCGCCTCGCTAAATATCTGCAAGATAAGCTCATTGATCCGTTCTAGGTCCATCACAGTTCGGTAATACTGCTGCATGAAACCCTCTACGGCGAGGTTGTTGTCACCGTCTTCAAAACCAAAAGCTAACGCTAGACTTTTTTGGTAATCAAATAACAGACGGTTTTCCGGACGGTTGGCGAGTATGTGTAGCTCGAAACGCACCTTCCAAAGGAAGCGCTGGCCTTTAATCAGCAGGCGGTATTCGCTTTTAGTTAAGAAGGCGTGGTTGACTAATTCGCCTAATGAACTTGAACCAAAATAACGTTGTGTAATCCATTGAATTGTTTGAATATCTCGAAGCCCACCGGGGCCTTCTTTTATATCGGGCTCTAGGTTGTAAGCCGTATCACCAAACTTTAAATGTCTTTTATGCTGTTCAGCCATTTTTTCTTGAAAAAACTCAATGGGTGACCAGATTTTATCCGCTGCTGTTTCAGCTTGCATTAATTCAAACAATGACTCAGAGCCGGTAATAAGTCGGGACTCCATCAAGTTTGTAATAACGGTCACATCAAGTTTGGACTGCTCAATGCAATCCTCAATAGTTCGTACGCTCAGGCCAGGTTTTAACCCGATATCCCATAAGTAGGTTGAAAATGATTCGAGTGACATTTTGCATTGCTCAAAAGAGTGCTCATCGAAAATAATCAGTAAATCGATGTCTGAAAAGGGATGCAGTTCAGAACGGCCATAACCACCGGTAGCAATAAGGGCAATATAATTGCGCTGCTCACCTAAAATATCAGCCCAACAGTTGGTTAATAAAAGGTCAATAAAGTCACTGCGTTCCTCAAGCAATACTTCAATAATCACATCAGATTTTGCGCGTTCGAGATGTCCTTCGTTAAACGTCTGGATAAGGGTTTTAATTTCAGCGGTATTGTAGGGCGCTCTGTTATCCACTGTTGGCTGAGAGTTCATGAGCTGAAATGCTCGGGAGAAATATAAGTCGGTTCGATAGTTTCATTGTTACGCACAGTGAATATTTCAAAACCGTTCGCTGTGACGGCGAGTGTGTGTTCAAATTGTGCGGATAAGCTGCGGTCTTTTGTCACCACGGTCCAATCATCAGCTAGGACCTTTACGTGCCTTTTGCCAGCGTTAATCATTGGTTCAATGGTAAAGGTCATGCCTTCTTCTAAGGTAATGCCTGTACCTGCTTTACCGTAGTGTAGGACTTGCGGTTCCTCATGAAAGACTCGACCAATGCCATGACCACAGTATTCACGCACCACAGAATAACGTTTGTTTTCGGCAAATGTTTGGATGGCATGGCCGATGTCACCAAGCTTTACACCGGGCTTAACCATGCTAATGCCAAGGTATAAGGCTTTTTGTGTGGTTTCTATAAGGCGCTTGGCTAAAATACTGGCTTCGCCAACGACAAACATTTCACTGGTATCACCATGAAATTCATTTTTAATAACGGTAATATCGATATTAACGACGTCACCTTTTTTTAAGGTTTTATGGCTGGGAATACCATGACAAACTTGGTGGTTGACCGATGTGCAAATCGACTTAGGAAAGCCATGATAATTTAGTGGGGCCGGTATGGTTTTTTGCGTGTTGATCATAAATTCGTGGCAACGTGCATCCAATTCTTCAGTCGTTACACCCGGCACAACATATTCAGCTATCATTTCGAGTACTTCAGCGCCTAAGCGTCCGGCGGCCCGCATTTTCTCAATTTCGTCGGCTGTTTTTAATGTAATGCTCATATCGAAAAATGTTTACCCGTGTCAGTTATGTGCTCATTGTTGTAATTATAACGTTTTAAACAGCCTGTATTTAAGAGTTTTTCGGCTTACGGGAGTTGCGTGATTTTCACGTTTTAAATTGCCGTTTTCAGCTAAATATGGTATAAAGCGACGCCACTTTTGGCAATACGATCACATGCATCAACATATACGGTAGGGTGCTTGAGTCACATCAAGTTACCGTTTGGGATGTGTGGTAGTAATAACCCGAGTCAGTCCAGTTTAACTGGTCGGCTATAACAATGAAAAGGAAGTAAAAGAAATGTCTAAAATCACAATACGTGAAATGCTCGAAGCCGGTGTTCATTTTGGTCACCAAACGAGATACTGGAATCCTAAAATGGCCCCTTACATCTTCGGTGAGCGTGGCAAGATCCATATTATAAATTTAGAAAAAACATTGCCGTTATTTAATGATGCGCTGAACTTTATCAACAAGTTAGCTGCAAATAAAGGCACCATTATGTTTGTGGGCACAAAAAAAGCAGCCCGTAAAACAGTTTCAACTGAAGCTAAACGCTGCAACATGCCTTATGTTGATCACCGTTGGTTAGGCGGCATGCTGACAAACTTCGGGACTATCAAAAAATCAATTGCTCGCTTGAAAGAGCTTGAAACAATGCGTGAAAACGGTGGTTTAGAGCGCTTCAGCAAAAAAGAAGGCCTTAAATTCATGCGTCAACTTGATAAGTTGGAACGCAGTGTCGGTGGTATTAAAGACATAAAAGGCCCACCAGATGCCATTTTAGTGATGGACGTTGGTTACGAAAAAATCGCAATTAAAGAAGCCGCTAAATTAGGTATCCCTGTGATTGGTATCGTTGATACAAACAATAAGCCGATTGATGTTGATTACGTTATTCCGGGTAATGATGATTCAATTAGAGCGTTAACACTGTATTGCCAAAGTTTTGCCGGAGCAATCCTTGAAGGCAAAGCGAGTGTTATTAAAGAATTGGTTGAAAATAAAGAAGTAGCTAAAGCCGTTGGTGACAAACCAGTTGCAAAGAAGAAAGTTCCAGTTAAAAAAGTTGCCGTTAAAAAAGCACCTAACGTTGAAGAAAAAACAGAAGCTAAAGTAGAAACAAAAAAAGCTAGCAAAGAAAGTTAATCGTTCTGTTTAAAAACTGAGATTGAACGCCTCCGATAGGGGGCGTTTTTACAATAAATTAATAAATAGAGGTATACAAAATGAGTGTAACAGCGTCAATGGTGAAAGAACTACGTCAAAGAACGGGTTCTGGCATGATGGAATGCAAAAAAGCATTAGTTGAAACCGGTGGTGATTTAGAAGTTGCTATCGAGAACATGCGTAAATCAGGCATGGCTAAAGCCGATAAAAAAGCGGGCCGTATCGCAGCTGAAGGCATTATTTCAATTGCAACATCAGGCGATGCTTCTTCTACCTCTATCGTAGAAATTAACAGCGAAACTGATTTCGTTTCAAAAGGTGACGATTTCTTAGACTTTACAGCGGCTGTTGCTAATACAGTCGTCTCTAACGATATCGCTGATGTTGATGCGTTAAATGCGACAGAAATAACGGGTGGTTCTGTGACAGTTGATGAAAGCAGGCGTCAATTGATCGCTAAAGTGGGTGAAAACATCAATGTTAGGCGTTTTCAAACGATTAAAACTGATGGCAGCATCGTTGGTACGTACATGCACGGCATTAGAATTGGCGTGTTAGTTGAAATGGAAGGTGGTGACGTTGCGCTAGCGAAAGATGTTGCGATGCATATTGCGGCCATTAAGCCTATGTGTATTTCTGAAGCTGAAGTACCGGCTGAAGAGATTGAAAAAGAAAAAGAAATCTTTAAAAGTCAGGCTGCAGAAAGCGGCAAACCACCAGAAATTGTTGAAAAAATGATCGTTGGTAAAATTAAGAAATTCTTGAAAGGGATTACATTGCTTGGTCAGCCTTTTGTTAAAGATGGTGATGTGACTATTGAGCAGTTATTAAAATCAAACGATGCTAAAGTTATTTCTTTTGTTCGCTTTGAAGTGGGCGAAGGCATTGAGAAAAAAGAAGACGATTTTGCTGCTGAAGTAATGGCTCAAGTACGAGGCGAATAATTGATGAGCGAGTTAGCGTATAAACGAATTTTATTAAAGCTAAGCGGGGAAGCCATGATGGGCGACTCTGCTGGCGGAATTGATGGTGCTACCGTTCTAAGATTGGCTGAAGAAGTAAAAGAGCTGTGTGATTTAGGCGTTCAGGTTGGTTTGGTTATTGGTGGTGGTAATATCTTACGGGGCTCAGAGGTTGCGTCGGATGTATTGGGCCGAGTGACCAGCGATCATATGGGTATGTTGGCGACGGTTATCAATGCACTGGCTATGCAAGACTCGCTGGAATCACTCGGGCAGTCTGTACGTGTGATGTCGGCGTTACAAATTAACCAAGTTTGCGAAGACTTTAAACGCCGTCGCGCTATTCGTCACTTTGAAAAAGGCCGTGTGGTGATTTTTGCTGCAGGTACGGGCAACCCGTTTTTTACAACAGATTCTGCTGCCAGTTTAAGAGGCATTGAAGTGGATGCGGAGCTCTTGATTAAAGCGACCAAAGTCGATGGCATATACTCTGACGACCCAAAGAAGAATCCAGACGCGGAATTTTATTCACGCATAAGTTTTGATGAAGCGATTGATCAGCGACTTAATGTAATGGACGCAACTGCATTGGTGCTTTGCCGAGATCATAAATTGCCGCTGCGCGTGGTTAATATTTTCGATAAAGGCGCGGTTAAACGTGTGGTTTTCGGTGAAGATGTAGGGACGTTAGTTCAATAACGACAGAGATAATTATGATTGATGATATTGTTAAAGACGGAAACGTGAGAATGGGGAAGTCTGTTGAGTCTTTCCAAAAAGCATTAACGAAGATACGTACAGGGCGTGCACACCCCAGTTTATTGGAACACGTTATGGTGTCTTATTACGACGTTGAAACGCCGCTAAATCAAGTGGCGACGGTTAATATCGAAGACGCTAGAACTTTGTCCATTATGCCGTGGGAAGCGACGATGATTGGGCCTGTTGAAAAGGCTATCATGAAGGCAGATTTGGGCCTCAACCCAGTAACGGCTGGTAACGTTATTCGTGTGCCGATGCCGCCGTTAACAGAAGAACGACGTAAAGACCTTGTGAAGGTTGTGCGCAATGAAGCTGAAAATGCCAAAATCGCCGTGCGTAATATTCGTCGTGATGCGAATTCAGAATTTAAAGAAGCGCTTAAAGAAAAAATGATCACCGAAGACGAGCTTCATGGCGGCGAAGATAATATCCAAAAAATAACGGATGAGCACATTAGAGGGATTGATAAACACCTTGATGTTAAAGAAGCTGACTTGATGTCGATGTAGTTTTTTTACCATGCCGAGTTATTTTTTAATGTCACATTCATCAACTTCTCGGCTTGTCGATAAACCGAGCAAGTACATTTCTTGTGTCAGATAATTCAAACGATTTTGTAAATATAGATATTCCACAACACATTGCCATTATTATGGATGGCAATGGACGCTGGGCTCAGCATAGAGGTAAACCGCGAACCTTTGGGCACAAAGCCGGTGTTGATGCATTAAGAGCGACTATTGAATCTTGTGCCTCATTGGGTGTTGAGGTGCTAACCGTTTTTGCATTCAGCAGTGAGAATTGGCGCAGGCCGTCAAAAGAGGTTGATGTCCTAATGGCCCTGTTTATGTTGATGCTTAAAAATCAGGCAAAAAGATTACATAAAAACAATATACGGTTGAAAATAATTGGCGACCGGTCTAAATTTTCAGCCAGATTGCAGAAAAAAATAGTTGAAGTTGAATCCCTTACTGAAAAAAACTCAGGTTTGACCCTTATAATTGCCGCAAATTATGGCGGTCAATGGGATATAGAACAAGCAGCACAGAAAATGTTGCATGAATCAATCAATAAAAATCTTCCACTTGCTGAGCTTGATATTAGTAACTTCTTATCAACTGCGGGCATGCCCGAACCAGATCTATTTATCAGAACGGGTGGTGAAAAAAGAATCAGTAATTTCTTGCTGTGGCAAATCGCTTATAGTGAGCTTTATTTCACCGACACACTTTGGCCAGACTTTAATCAGGATGGCTTGAAATTAGCCATTGAAAACTTCTCTTCTCGACATCGTAGGTTTGGACAAACGAGTGAACAAATTAATGAAAACGTTTAACAATGAGTAGTCTGGTTCAGCGATTGTTAACAGCGGCTGTTCTTATTCCCGTTGTCGTTTGGGTGGTGTTATACGCTGATGCTTTTGTGTTTGTTATTGTGCTCAGCGTTATTGTTTTTGTTGCGGGATATGAATGGGGCGGTTTAAGCGAGATTAACAATTCAACCAAAAAGTTGGCCCTTGCAATGGCGACACTATTTACTGCTTATTTGTTAACGAAAGTTGATGCCAGTATTGTTTATTCGTTGATGCACATCAGTTTATTTTTTTGGTTACTTTTCATCGCCTTTATCATCAGTAAGCCTAAATGTTTATTAGAGGTGAAAGTCCCTCAAGGTCTTATCATTTTGCTTGGTCTTATGGTCGTCTCACTAACCTTTCTTTCTTTACAACAAGTTAGAACGAATTATCAACAGGGGCCTGAATTATTGATGTATTTGTTATTACTCATTTGGATAGCAGACAGCGGCGCCTATTTCGCCGGTCGTGCATTGGGTAAAAACAAATTGTCACCGGTTATTAGCCCTGGGAAATCTATAGAAGGTGTGGCTGGCGGTCTGTTCACTTGCCTCCTTTTTGCAATTGCTGGGACGTTTTATTTTAATGTGGATAACGGCATGCTATTCGTTACTCTGTCCATATTTGTGGCGTTTGTATCGGTATACGGTGATTTGTTTGAAAGCTTAATGAAACGGCGTGCGAAAGTTAAAGACAGTGGTGATATTTTGCCAGGACACGGTGGTGTATTAGACCGTATTGACAGTTTGATTGCTGCGGGGCCCGTATTTTTGGCCAGCCTTAACCTAAGCGGTTTGTTTTAGTGAGAGGCGTTTGTATATTGGGCGCGACCGGCTCAATTGGTGTTAGTACACTCGATGTCATACGGCTTAATATAAAGTCTTATTCTGTAATTGCATTAACAGCAAATAAAAACATTGACCGCTTGTTAGAGCAATGCATTGAGTTTAAACCAGTGTATGCGGTTGTTGTTGATGCTGACTTGGCTGAAGTCTTCAGAAAAAAAATTACCTTAACTAATGCTGCCGATACCAAGGTTTTATCTGGCTTTGAATCGCTAGAGTATGTTGCTCAATTGGTAGAAACTGATGTGGTGGTTGCGGCGATTGTTGGGGCCGCTGGTCTGATGTCTACCCTGGCCGCTGCTAAAGCAGGCAAAACGTTATTATTGGCGAACAAAGAGTCGTTGGTCATATCAGGCGACTTATTGATGTCAGTTGTCAAAGAAAATAACGCGACCTTGCTGCCGTTAGACAGTGAGCACAATGCCTTATTTCAATGTATGCCATCGGCGTATAAAACAGGTCAGACGGCTAAAGGTATTCGAAAAATAATTTTGACGGCGTCTGGCGGCCCGTTCTTAAATATGAATTTAAGCGATTTAGAAAACGTGACTGTTGAACAAGCTTGTAATCACCCGAATTGGTCCATGGGAAAAAAAATCTCTGTTGACTCTGCGACCATGATGAATAAGGGCCTTGAGGTTATCGAAGCGAGTTATTTATTTAACCTGCGTGCTGACTCAATTGATGTACTGGTGCACCCACAGAGCATCATTCACTCAATGGTGGATTATGTTGATGGTTCTGTTTTAGCGCAATTAGGTAATCCCGACATGAGGACACCGATTGCTCATGCTTTGTCATGGCCTGAACGACAGGACAGCGGTGTGTCAGCGTTAGACTTTATCGTAAATAATCAATTGTCATTCCAAGCGCCTTCGTACGAAAAATTCCCCTGTTTACGTCTGGCTTTTCACGCGCTTGAAGCGAAAGGTACTGCCCCAGCGATTTTAAATGCGGCAAATGAAATTGCTGTTGATGCGTTTTTATCCAAAAAGATTGGGTTTTTAGAGATAGCAACACTTATTGAAAAAGCGGTAAGCGCATCGACTGTTCGTTTCGCGGATTCGATAGAGACCATTTTAACCGTTGATAGAGAAACACGAGAACTAACAACGCAACTGTTGGGTGAGTGTTGATGTCCGTTATTATTTCAGTTATATCTTTTATTGTAGTGCTGGGCATTTTGGTTACCGTTCACGAGTTTGGTCATTTTTGGGTTGCGAGAAAATGCGGGGTAAAAGTGCTGCGTTTTTCTGTAGGTTTTGGCAAACCTTTGTTTAAATTCACCAGAAAAGATGATCCAACAGAGTACGTTTTAGCCGGCATTCCTTTAGGTGGTTATGTGAAGATGCTGGATGAGAGAGAAGGCGATGTCGAAGAAAGCGAAAAGCATTTAGCCTTCAATAATAAATCACTCTTTAGCCGTTGTCTCATTGTGCTCGCAGGGCCGGTGTTTAATTTATTGTTTGCATTTTTTGCTTTTTGGGCCATTTTAGCTATTGGGGAAAACGGCCTTAAACCTGTGGTCGGAAGTCTTAACGAATCAGGGGTTGCGATTCACTCAGGGATGGACGTTGGCGACGAAATTATAGCTGTTAATGACCGGCCTGTTTCTATTTGGCGTGTGGCTGCCGGTTTGATGGCGAGTGAATTATTAGATGCTGGTGAAGTTGAAGTAACCGTGGCGAAAACAGGCGGACAGATTGACAAAGTCTTTTTGAGCTTTCCTCAAGGCGATTTGCCAGAGCCAAATGAAATGGTTGCCCGTATTGGAATTGAGCCGCTTTTGCCGCGCATAAAACCTGTTATAGGCGATGTTATTAAAGGGGAGGCGGCCTATAAAGGCGGCCTAAAAAAAGGCGATTTGATTTTAAAGGTCAATCAAGCTCTTGTTGAAACGTGGAGTGACTGGGTTACGTTGACGCGTGCCAATCCAAACAAACTAATGGCCGTACAGGTGCAGAGAAACCATGAGACGATACTGCTGTCCATCACACCTAAAGAAATAACAGAAAATGACGTGGTCATTGGCCGAATTGGTGTAACAGCGTTTATCGACGAAGCGCAAACACAAGGGTTTTATTCAACCTACTCACTCAGTGGCTTCTCGGCCATTGCAGAAGCGGCGACGCAGACGATTAGTTACTCTGTGCTGACAGTAAAGCTTATTGGAAGAATGATTGTTGGCGAAGCATCGGTTCAAAATCTCAGCGGGCCGATAAGCCTTGCGCAATACGCAGGTAAAACGGCATCAATCGGTTTGGTACCATTCTTGAAATTCCTGGCCTTTGTCAGTGTGAGTTTGGGTGTTATTAATTTGCTGCCCATTCCTATGTTAGATGGCGGGCATTTGTTTTTTTATCTAATCGAAGCGATTAAAGGAAAGCCGGTGTCAGATAAAGCGCAGGGCATCTTTATGCGCTTAGGCATGTTCGTTTTACTGTCAGTGATGTTGCTGGCTGTCTTCATAGATGTTGGAAGATTAATCGGCTAAATACAAATTCGTATTGAGTCGCATAGCGCTTTTACCTATACTGGCTTAATATTCCTAAAACGAACATAAATAAACGGTGTTGTGATAAAAACGATTAGAACGTTATTCTTAGTAGCGGCCTTACTTTTGGCCTTCTTAAGTACAACTGTTGCCTTTGCAGCGGAATCTTTTGTAATTAAAGATATTCGCGTTAATGGTTTGCAGAGAATCACAGCTGGCGCGGTTTTTAATGCGTTAAGCATTAAGGTTGGTGATGAATTTGAAGATGATCGTTCAGGGAGTGTAATCCGAGAACTATTTAGAATGGGCTTTTTCAGCGATGTGAGTATAGAGCAAGACGATGGCACTCTTATTATCATTGTTAAAGAGCGGCCTGCCATTACGAGTATTGAATTAGAAGGTAATGATGATATCGAATCTGAAACGTTGCTGGATGCTTTTAAAGATGTAGGTTTGGCCGTTGGACGCGTATTTAACCCCTTGGTGCTGGATAAGGTCAAGAACGAGTTATTAACGCAGTACTATAATAATGGTAAATATTCGGCTGAGGTTGAAAGCAAAGTAACGACTCTAGAACGTAATCGAGTTGCTATATTGATCAGTGTTGTAGAGGGAGATGCTGCCAGCATTAAAAAAATCAATATCGTTGGCAATAAATCATTTTCAGACGAAGAGATATTGGCTGAGTTCGAATTAACAGGGCCTACACTGATTTCATTTTATACCAACAGTAATCAATATTCGAAACAAAAACTTTCAGCAGACCTTGAGCGTGTTAATTCTTTTTACCAAGATCGTGGTTATATTAATTTCAAGGTTGTATCAACACAAGTTTCTATCAGTCCAGATAAAAACGGCATCTACATAACCATTAACTTAGATGAAGGTAAAGTCCATACCGTAAGTGAAGTAAAGCTTGCCGGCGAATTGATAGTCAATCCAAATAGACTGATTCCATTTGTTATCGTACAGCCAGGTGATGTTTTTTCTAGAAAAAAAGCCACCCAAACGTCTGAAAACATCACGACGGTTCTTGGCCATGAAGGGCACTCATTTGCTAATGTTAATATGATTCCTGAAATTGATGATGAAACATCAACAGTAAAAGTTACGTTTTTTGTCGACCCAGGCAAACGTGTGTATGTTCGACGCATTATCATGGAAGGCAATACAAAAACTCGTGATGAAGTGCTTAGACGAGAAATCAGGCAGATGGAAGCTGCGCCAATTTCCACCTTATCTGTTGAGCACTCGAAGTCCCGTTTATCCCGTTTAGGCCATTTTGAAGAGGTTGATGTAGAAACAACACCTGTCCCGGGGACAAGTGATCAAGTCGATATAAAATACACGGTTAAAGAAAAGTCATCCGGTAATATTTTAGCCGGTGCGGGTTTCTCTCAATCTCAGGGTTTAGTTCTAAATGCCAGTATCAGCCAAAATAACTTTTTAGGCACCGGTAAACGCATGAGTGCTAGTTTTAATAACAGCGCAGTTAATACTGTTTATAGCCTAGGTTATACCAATCCTTACTACACGATTGATGGTGTGAGTCGTGGCTTTAATCTGAGTTATAGAACGACGGATGCAGAAGAAGCGAACACGTCAGCGTATGAAACTGAAACCTTTAATATGGGTGTGAACTTTGGTGTGCCTCTTAATGAAAGCGATAAAATTGGCCTAGGAATTGATCTTGAATTTACATCGTTAGATCTGGGTTATGATCAAGCGTCTTTAAAGCAATCATTTATTGACCCACCAAACAATTTCACCGAAGAACAAGCAGAAACTGCGCTAGGGCAAGTTGGGAAGTTTGTTTTGAATAATGGAGAGTCTTATACAAACATCAAAGTGTCAGGTGTTTGGGGAACGGACACAAGAAATCGTTCAGTATTTGCAACACGTGGCGGTTCGAAAAGGTTATCAGGCGTTATCACTGTGCCCGGATCAGACCTTGAGTTTTACAAAATATCTTATAATCAAAAACAATACATACCCATGTCACAACATACAACGTTATACTTGAACGGTGATTTCGGTTATGGAAATTCTTACGGCGATGCAGAACAACTACCATTTTTTGAAAATTACTTTGCCGGTGGCAAAGGTTCAGTTCGTGGTTTTACTGATAACACATTAGGCCCCAAAGATGCATTTAATGACCCCGTTGGTGGCAATGTGAAAATAATAGGTAACGCTGAATTTATCTTCCCAGTACCTTTTATGCCAGAAAGCAGAACGGTTAGATTAAGCACATTTTTAGATGCTGGTAATGTATATGACGATGAAATTGATTTGGGCGAGCTGCGTTCTTCCGTTGGTGTGTCCGCTAAGTGGTTGTCACCTTTTGGCGCCTTATCATTTAGCTTGGCGACACCATTAAACGAAAAAGAAAACGATGAAATACAAACATTCCAGTTCTCGTTCGGTTCTGGAATTTAACAACGAGTTATGCTGATAGTTAGAGCATCAGTTTGATTTAATAGAGTCCTTTGGGCATAACATACATATTTGCAGGAGTAGTAAATTGAAATTTTTTAAAAATATTTTAGTCGCAAGTCTATTAACATTAGCGTTAATGGCAACAGCACAAGCTGCTGATATTAAGGTTGGTTTTGTAAATGTAGCTAAGATTTTAGAGAAAGCGCCGCAAGCTGAAACAGCTAAAATTGCATTAGAGAAAGAGTTTTCTCCAAGAAATAAACGTTTGTTAGCGAGTCAAAAAGAGATTAAAAAACTGGATGAAAAGATTGCGCGTGATGCAAAATTGATGAGTCAAGCAGAAGCTCGTAGGTTACAACGCGATGTGCTTGAGAAAAAAAGAGCGCTTAAGCGTGATCAAGAGGAGTTCAGAGAAGATTTTAATTTAAGACGTAATGAAGAGTTAGCTAAATTACAACGTCTTGTTTTCGAAGCGATTAAAGGCTTATCAGAAGCAGAAAAATATGACCTTGTTTTACATGATGGGGTTGTGTTTGCTAGCAGTGCAGTCGATATTACGAATAAAGTTCAACAGAGATTATCGTCACTTAAATAGACAGACGTAACAGGTCTATTTTGTGATGATTTCATTAAAAGATTTAGCGGCTGAAATTGGCGGTGAACTAAAGGGTGACCCGGAGTTTACAGTAGAAAGTTGTGCGACATTAGATGCCGCTAGTAAGCATCAACTATCATTTATTTATAATCCTAAATACACTGATTCATTAAAAAAAACTAAGGCTGGGGTGGTTATTCTATCGGCTCCTTTTGTTGACGATTGCCCTGTTAACGCACTGATCGTTTCTAACCCATACTTATCTTATGCCAAAGCGGCAGAGCTGATTTACAGGAAACCTAAGCAAGTTGGTTGCATCCACGCATCGGCGGTGATTGGTCAAGAATCACATATTGCTAAAGATTGTCTAATAGGTGCAAATGTTGTCATTGCTGAAAATGTCAGCCTTCAAAGTGGCTGTACAATCGGCGCTGGCTGCGTTATTAATAATGACGTAACGATTGGTAAGAACGTGCACCTAGTTGCAAATGTAACCATTGGTGAAGGTACATCTATTGGTGATAACGTAACTATTCACCCTGGAGCTGTTATTGGTAGCGATGGGTTCGGGTATGCTCCCTTACCTGATCAAGCTGGTTGGTTAAAAATCCCCCAGTTGGGCCATGTTGTTATTGGTAATGATGTCGAAATAGGTGCTAATACTACTGTCGATTGTGGTGCGTTGGAAAACACCATCATTGGCAACGGGGTGAAAATTGATAATCAAGTGATGATTGCCCATAATGTAGTGATTGGTGATAACACAGCTATTGCTGGCTGTGCGGGGATTGCTGGAAGTACGACCATTGGCAAAAATTGTACCTTAGCTGGAGGGGTCGGGCTTGTTGGCCATATTTCCATTGCTGATGGCGTACATATAACCGGCATGACGATGGTGACACACTCCATTAAAGAGGCGGGTGCTTATTCGTCAGGGACACCGTTCCAATCAAACAAGGATTGGTTAAAGAACGCAGTACGGTTTAAACAATTAGATAAATTAACAAAAAAAATAAACAAGTTACTTAAATCTCAAAAGGATTCTTAATGGAGCAAGATGATGTAAGAAAAGTAATGGAGTTTTTACCGCACCGCTATCCTTTTTTGATGATAGATAGAATCGTCGAATATGAAGCAGGCGAACGTTTGCTCGCCCTTAAAAACGTCAGTTACAACGAACCTCATTTCACCGGACATTTCCCTCATAACCCTATTATGCCTGGGGTGTTGGTTATTGAAGCTCTTGCTCAAGCAACCGGCTTGTTATCAATGAAAACGTTGACTGATCGTGGTGAAGACTTTGGAGAGTATTACCTAGTCGGTATCGATAAGGCCCGGTTTAAGCGTTCAGTTGTACCGGGTGACCAGCTGATGCTGGAAGCTGTATTCAAGAAAAATAGAAGAAATATCTGGTCGTTTTCTACAACGGCAACAGTTGATGGAAACGTTATTGTATCAGCGGATATTCTTTGCGCGTCTAAGGAATCAACTAAATGATTCATGCAACAGCTATCATAGACCCGAGTTCAACGGTTGCTGATGATGTAAAAATTGGACCTTACACGGTGATTGGCGCAAACGTTACCATCGACTCCGGCACTGTTATTGGATCACACGTAACAATTAACGGCATAACCAAAATAGGTAAAAATAACCGTATTTATCAATTTTCATCGGTTGGTGAAGATCCACAAGATAAAAAATATGCAGGTGAAACGTCATATTTAGAGATTGGCGATAATAACGAAATTCGAGAATTTACATCCATTCATAGAGGCACCACGCAGGATAAAAATACAACAATCATTGGAAATAATAACCTGTTCATGGCGTATACGCATGTTGCGCATGATTGTGTGATTGCCGATGATGTGATTCTTGCAAATGCTGCTTCTTTAGGTGGCCACGTACACATTGGAAACAATGTCATTTTAGGCGGTTTTTCAATAGTGCATCAGTTCTGTCACCTCGGTGATCATTGTTTTTCTGCTATGGGCAGTGCGATTACTAAAGACGTGCCCCCTTTTGTGATGGTGGGCGGCCGACCCACTAAACCTCATGGTATCAATTCTGTCGGGTTGGAACGACGGGGCTTTTCTCAAGATGCTATATTGCAAATAAAGCGTGCTTATAAAACACTCTATAAATCGGGCCTTAAATTGACTGAGGCAACAAATGAGTTAATCAGCATTAAAGACGAACACCCTGAGTTAGCGCTAATGGTTGAATTTCTAGCGAACTCAAATCGTAGTATTCTTCGCTAAGGTTTGTGACGAGCAAATATGCTCACATAAATTCCTAATATATTAAGGTCTTCAACTTCTGAGTGTTTATACCGTGACAGTGTATCTATCCATATGAATAAGCCACTTAAAATTATAATGGTGGCAGGAGAACATTCTGGCGACATACTGGGGGCAGGCTTAATTAAACGTTTAAAAGAACGTTATCCTGACGCTGAATTTTCAGGCATTGGTGGAAAACGAATGATCGATGAAGGTTTCAATTCGCTTTATCCTATGTCTAAACTATCTGTCTTTGGTTTGTTTGAAGTAATTAAACATTTACCTGAATTATTGGCCATTAGACGTGATTTGCAACGTGCAATATTGAATGAATCACCGGATGTATTTATTGGTATTGATGCCCCTGATTTTAATTTAAAGCTTGAAAGAGTGTTGCACAACAAGGGTATAAAAACAGTGCATTATGTCAGCCCAACGGTATGGGCTTGGCGTCCTAAGCGGATTAAAAAGTTAATTGGCTCGTTAAATGCGTTGCTGTGTATTTTTCCTTTTGAAGAAGATTACTTTCGAAATACCGCTGTGCCAGCCTATTTTATTGGTCACCCATTAGCGGATCAATATAAACAGTATGACAGCACATCTGTTGCGAAAAAAGCATTAGATATTGGAGTTGATACCCCCGTTTTAACAATGATGCCAGGCAGTCGCATGGGAGAATTAAATCGCCACAGTTTAATATTTCTTAAAACAGCAAAAAAATGCGCGAAAAAAATTCCAAACCTAAAAATACTTGTTCCACTGGCCGATGAATCATCCATTGGATTATTCAAAGATATTTATAAGGAATCAGGAATTCAACTTGATTTAATCATCAAACAATCTGCGACAGCGTCTATGATTGCCGCATCTGATATGGTGTTGGTTGCATCGGGCACAGCAACGCTTGAGGTTATGCTATTAAAAAAACCAATGGTCGTTGCTTACAAAGTGTCAGCGCTGACAGCGTGGGTTTTTAGAACGTTTAATTTGTTAAAAGCACCGTTCGTGTCCATGCCCAACTTGATTGCAGGAAGAGAGTTAATAAAAGAATTTTTACAAGAGCAAGTAAGACCTGACGTTTTGGCCGAAGAATTACTAAGGATTTATCACGAACCAGGTGTGTCTGACAGGATGGTTGAAAATTTTGATGATATAGCTATTTCATTATGCCGTGATGCTGACCTACAGGCGTCCGATATTGTTTCTCGTGTATTGAATGGAAATATAACAATATGAATGGTGTGACGGTTGGTTTAGATGAAGTAGGCCGGGGTTGTATTGCAGGGCCTGTTGTTGCGGCGGCTGTTGTTTTGGACCCAAATAAACCGATTGACGGTTTGATGGATTCTAAAAAGTTGTCTAAAAAGAAACGAGATGAGCTGTCAAAAAAAATTATGGCTAATGCTAAAGATTGGTCAATAGGCCGTGCGGAAGCGGTAGAAATTGATGAGTTGAATATATTACAAGCCAGTCTACTCGCCATGAAAAGGGCATATGAAGGGCTGATTGTTTCCTGTGATTTCGCACAAGTTGATGGCACGTTTTACCCTGATATTCAGATTGCAGGGGAGTGCATAAAAGGCGGTGATAATTTAATCGCTGAAATTTCTGCGGCGTCTATTATTGCGAAAGTCTACCGAGACAACCATATGGCGATATTGGATGTTTTAAACCCTGGTTATGATCTTGCCAAACATATGGGCTACCCAACTCCGGCTCATAAAAAGAGCATTATCCTTAACGGCGTAACGGAGATTTATCGACGTTCATATGCGCCAGTCAAAGCGGTATTAGCATGATGAATAAGCCGAGCTTTATTCATTTAAGAAATCACACAGAATATTCTTTGGTTGACGGTATTATGCGTATAAAACCCATGGTTACGCGTGCGAAAGAACTGTCCATGCCTGCGATTGCTGTGACCGATCAATCAAACTTATTTGCCGCTGTTAAGTTTTATCGTGCCGCCACGAGCGCTGGTGTTAAACCGATTATTGGGGCAGATGTTCTTGTTAAGGATGCCTTGGACCAAAAAAAACCTTATATAATCACGCTGTTGGTGCAGAACAAACAGGGCTACCTTAGGCTGTGTGAACTCATTTCAGATGCCTATATTAACGGCCAAGATAAAGGCATTCCCTATTTAACAACGGAAAAAATTTGTAAAGACAATGATGGCTTAATTGTTCTATCAGGCTTTCTTGAAGGCTTGTTTGCAACGGCATTACAAAGCCAGGATTTAGAGAACGCAGAGCGTCTACTTAAAACATGGGATAATGCTTTTGGCGACCGTTTTTATCTTGAAATTCAGCGTGTTGGGCGCGCTGGGGAAGATAGCTTAATCCATCATATGGTTAAGTTAGCAGAGGCCCATCAAATCCCCGTTGTGGCAACGAATGGCAGTTGTTTCTTAAACGAAGAGGAGTTTGCCGCGCATGAGGCGCGTGTGTGCATTAACCAAGGGCGAGTGTTGTCGGATGGTCGCCGTGTTAAAACGCATACGCAACAGCAGTGCCTTAAAAGCCAAGAAGAGATGGTGGAGCTGTTTTCAGATATTCCTGAAGCCATCGACAATAGCGTTCAAATAGCCATGCGCTGTAATGTTGAGCTAAGCTTGGGTAAAAACTTTTTGCCTGATTTTCCTGTGCCTGAGGGCATGACAATGGATGAATATTTTGCTGATTTGGCGCAAAAAGGCTTGGATAAACGAATAGAAGAAACGGCCCCTCGGATTGATTTTGATGATGAAAGGCTTGCAGTATATCAAGCTAGGCTAAAGCGCGAACTTGAGGTTATCTGCCAGATGGGCTTCCCAGGATATTTCTTGATTGTTGCTGATTTTATTCAGTGGGCTAAGGATAATGCTATACCCGTTGGCCCGGGTCGTGGTTCCGGTGCGGGTTCTATTATTGCTTATGCGCTTAGAATTACAGACATAGACCCGATGGAATTTGACCTGTTGTTCGAGCGCTTCCTTAATCCAGAGCGTGTCTCCATGCCTGATTTCGATATCGATTTTTGCATGGATGGACGCGATCGGGTGATAGATTATGTGGGGCGAAAATACGGTCGCGATAAAGTATCTCAGATCATCACCTACGGCAGAATGGCAGCAAAAGCGGTTATTCGTGATGTTGGCCGAGTGCTGGGTCACCCGTATGGTTTTGTGGATCGTTTGGCAAAGGCAGTTCCATTTGAAATTGGTATGACGCTCACGAAAGCGCTGGATGAAAGCCCCGATTTATTAGCCGCTTACAAAGAAGAAGATGAAGTGCGTGAATTGATTGATTTAGCACTTCAACTTGAAGGTATAGCCAGAAATGCCGGTAAGCATGCCGGTGGTGTGGTGATTTCACCCAGTAAACTGACTGACTTTTCTCCGCTGTATTGCGAACAAGGGGGCGATAATCTCGTTACTCAATTTGATAAAGATGATATTGAAGCGGTTGGCTTGGTTAAGTTTGACTTCTTGGGCCTGCGAACCCTAACGATTATCGACTGGGCCTTGCAAAACATCAATCAGCGCCTTAAATCGGAAGGCAAAGAGTTGGTCGATATTGCCGCCTTGCCTCGTGATGATGCCGCGACTTATGAATTGCTAAAAAATTACGCCACAACGGCTGTTTTCCAATTGGAATCACGTGGCATGAAAGATTTGATTCGTCGACTACGCCCGGACAGCTTTGAAGATGTGATTGCCTTGGTGGCCTTGTTTAGACCGGGCCCTTTGCAATCAGGCATGGTAGATGATTACATCAATGTTAAACATGGCAGGAAAAAAGCTGAATACGCACACCCGACCTTAATACCTATTTTAGAACCAACAAACGGCGTTATTTTATACCAAGAACAGGTGATGAAAATCGCTCAGGATTTGGCTGGCTTTAGTTTGGGGATGGCTGATTTGTTACGTCGGGCGATGGGTAAAAAGAAACCAGAGGAAATGGCCAAACAACGGGTGATGTTTACAGAAGGCGCGGTAGCCAATGATGTAAAAGAAGACGTGGCCACGTATATCTTTGATTTAATGGAGAAATTTGCGGGCTACGGTTTTAATAAATCACATTCAGCTGCGTATGCATTGATTGCCTATCAAACGGCATGGCTAAAAGCACATTACCCTTCAGAATTCATGGCGGCGGTGCTGTCTTCGGATATGGATAATACCGATAAAGTGGTGATGTTTATTGATGAATGCCGTGACATGGACTTGGATATTTTGCCGCCTGATGTCAATTCTTCGGGCTACCGCTTCACCACCAATACGGAAGGGCAAATCATCTACGGATTAGGTGCCATTAAAGGCGTTGGTGAGGCAGCGATTGAATCGATTATTGAACAACGGGACATCGGCGGTATTTACACAAGCCATGAAGATCTTGCGAAACGGATAGACATACGAAAAGCCAATCGTCGAGTGCAAGATGCGTTGATTAAATCGGGTGCGCTAGATTATTTTAATGATAATCGAGCGGCTTTAATGCACGCGTTGTCACATGTTCTACAAACCGCAGATCAACATAATAAAAGTGTATCGGCCGGTCAAAATGACTTGTTTGGCTTAGCCGTTGTCGAGTCACCACAGCAATCACGTCAAGCAACGGTTGAACCGTGGAGCGAGTATGAGCGACTTAAAGCTGAAAAAATCACGCTAGGGCTTTATTTGACAGGCCACCCCTTTGATTGTGTGCGTGAAGAGATGTCGTCCATTACCTCAGGTAAATTACTCACCCTGCATGAGATGGAATTAGGGACATCGGGTGGCGGCGGTCAGTACCGACGAGCAAAAGGCAAGCCAGTAACCGTGGCGGGGTTGGTGCTTGAGGTGAGAACTCGTCCGACTAAAAGTGGTTCAAAGATTGCCACGGTTATCTTGGACGATGGCACCGCACGCATTGAAGCGGTGGCTTACAGCGAGGTGTTTGATAATTTTAGCGAACAGCTGGTGAGCGAGCAAATCGTGGTGATTATGGGCGCTATTTCATTTGATGATTTTGCCGGTCAAAATAGAATCACCATCGAAACTGTTTTAACGGTTCAGCAAGCTCGTGAGCGGTTCTCAAAAGATTTACTGATAGATATCCATCATGATAGTGCGCCGAGCCTATCGATAGACACCTTGCAACAACTGTTAAGCCCTTATAAAGGCGGCAACTGCCCAGTCAGAATAAAAGTGGCGTTGCCCGGTGCTTCATCAGCCTTGAAGCTTGCCGACGAATGGAATGTCGAGCCGCGTGATTCACTGCTGGAAGCACTTAAGAAAACCTTGCCAGATCAGAAAAATTTTATTCGTTATTGAATATCACTGGCTGATTTGCATCACTCGCTATAAAATACCGATATGAACTTAGATTATTTAGATTTTGAGCAACCCATCGTTGAACTTGAAGAAAAGCTTGAAGAGCTTCGCCGTGTGGGTACCGATAATGAAATTGATATTCAAAAAGAGATTGATAGGCTACATGAAAAGAGTCTGTCACTAACGGAATCAATTTTTTCGAAATTAACGGATTGGGATATATCTAAACTATCTCGCCACCCTAAACGGCCATATTCATTGGATTACATTGATGGTGTGTTTGAAGGCTTTATTGAGCTTCATGGGGACAGGCATTATGCAGATGATGCGGCTATTGTTGGTGGAATGGCCAGATTAGATGGTTTGCCTGTGATGGTGATTGGCCACCAAAAAGGTCGTAATACTACCGAAAAGCTTAAGCGAAATTTCGGCATGCCTCGCCCTGAAGGTTATAGAAAAGCACTGCGTTTGATGCACATGGCCGAGCGATTTAACTTACCTATTATTACGTTTATTGATACGCCAGGCGCTTACCCTGGTGTTGGTGCGGAAGAACGTGGGCAAAGCGAAGCGATTGCTAGAAATTTATTCGAGATGTCTAAACTAAAAACACCCATTATCAGCATTGTGATTGGTGAAGGTGGCTCTGGCGGTGCGTTGGCCTTAGGTGTCTGCGACAAGCTGTTCTTATTAAAATACAGTACCTATTCTGTTATTTCTCCTGAAGGCTGCGCGTCCATTTTATGGAAAAGTGCTGAAAAGGCATCGCAAGCAGCTGAAGCGATGGCCATTACCTCAAGCAAGTTGTTAGCAAATGGTTTAATCGACGGTGTTATTGATGAGCCTTTAGGCGGCGCGCATAGAAATCTCGCTTTTATGAAAGAGAAAATCAAAGAAACCTTGCTTAAAGAAGTTAACGAGATTAACGCTATACCGATGGATGAACTGCTAGTTGAGCGCTACAAACGTTTGATGGCATACGGGAAATTCACCAAGGCTTAAACAGCGTTTACGATTACATTGAAGCAACTTGTTGACATTGTAGAGCAACAACTGGCATCTATCCCTAATGTAACGCAAGTCGTTATTGCATACAGTGGCGGTGTTGATTCACACGTTTTATTGCATGCGTGTTCAAGGTTAAAGAAAACACTGCCGAATTTTACCTTTAGTGCCATGTACATTGATCATGGTTTGCATGAGGATTCTGCAAAATGGCGTGATCATTGTGAATCAGCCTGCTTAAGTTTAGCGGTTGATTTTATGAGTCAGAAAGTTAATGCCGAAGATGCAAACGGTGACGGCCCAGAACAAGCGGCACGTCTTGCTCGCTACGATGCACTTAAACGTGTCGTTACAGCGGGTACAGTTTTGCTAACGGCGCAACATCAAGATGACCAAGCAGAAACCTTAATGTTGCAGCTTTTAAGAGGGGCGGGTGTTGATGGTTTAGCCAGTATGCCGACGTGTACTGATTTCGGCTTGGGCTATATTGCGCGACCTCTTCTTAACGTGTCAAAGGCGGAAATCAAGCATTACGCCAAAGAAGAAGGTTTGGAATGGATTGAGGATTCTAGCAACCTTGATACCTCGTTAAACCGAAACTTTTTACGCCAGCAGGTCATCCCGCTTATTCAACAGCGCTGGCCGGCTTTTTCTAAAACCACCTCAAGAAGTGCGGCGCATTGTGCGGAAGCCTCCTCTATCCTATTTAACCTAGCGTCGTTGGATATGGGGAGCCAAAGCGTTGACGTGCTTGATATGCGAGACATCATTGATTTAGACGCTGCGCGTCAGCGTTTACTTATTCGTCACTGGTTGTCTTGCAATAAAATTCGCATGCCATCAGAAAAAATTCTTACGCAAATTCAACGCTATATCACACTCGATAGCAGTGCATCTGCATTGATTGAATGGCCGGTTGTGCAAGTCAGGTTGTTTGATGCTAAGTTGTTTTTCACCCGAGTGAAACCTGAAGGACTGCAGTATGATTCGCTAAACTGGTCTGACGACAAGGTTGAAATCAGTCGTTCATTAGGAACGTTGTCCAGAAACCTAGTCATGGGGCAAGGTATAGACCAATATAAGTGGGCAGCCTCAAAGGTTACGGTTGTGGGTAGGTCAGGTGGTGAAAGTATCAAATTACTTGGGCGAGACGGTCGTAAAAAGCTAAAAAAACTTTTCCACGAAGCAAAAATTTTTCCATGGGTTCGCAACGTTGTCCCGCTGGTTTACCTTGATGGAAAATTAGCGGCAATCGCTAATTTATGGGTAGATGAGGCTTTTTTGGCGAGTGAGAACGACATGGGGTATGACATTGTTTGGGAGCATCTTGAGTTGAAAATCAAATAGGTATAGGTTTGTTTTTATCCAAAGCTGCTAACGTCTCGTTAATCGATTCGCGTATAATAACGAAGATTCAATTCTTACTTTTTAGGTGCGTATGGCTAAGTTTATTTTTATTACTGGCGGGGTGGTTTCTTCGTTAGGTAAAGGGATTTGTGCTTCTTCTTTGGCAACAATTCTGGAAGCTCGTGGTTTAAACATTACCATGACGAAACTAGACCCATACATCAACGTAGACCCCGGCACCATGAGCCCATTCCAACACGGCGAAGTGTACGTGACGGACGATGGCGCAGAAACCGACCTTGATTTAGGTCATTACGAACGTTTTACTAACAGCGTGATGTCTAAGTCGAACAATTTCACCACCGGTCAAATTTACGAAAGTGTTATCAAAAAAGAGCGTCGTGGCGACTACTTAGGTGGCACTGTGCAGGTTATTCCGCATATCACGGATGAAATTAAAAAGAACATTATTAAAAGTGCTGAAGGCGTAGAGGTTGCGCTGATTGAGATTGGCGGTACTGTTGGCGATATTGAGTCATTGCCTTTCTTAGAGGCGATTCGCCAAATGCGTGTTGAACTGGGCGAAGATAGCTGTTTGTTTATCCACTTAACATTAGTCCCTTACATTGCATCAGCTAAAGAAATAAAAACCAAGCCAACACAGCATTCAGTCAAAGAATTACGTACTATCGGGATTCAACCCGACATTCTTATTTGTCGTTCCGAGCGTGTTATTCCGTTATCTGACCGTAAAAAAATCGCGTTATTTACCAACGTGCAAGAAAAGGCGGTTATTACGGGGTTAGACGCAGACAGCATTTACCGCATCCCTAGGATGCTGCATGAACAAGGCTTGGACCAGATTGTCATAAAAAAATTACACCTTGACGCAAACCCAGCAAATTTAGCTGATTGGGATGCCGTTGTTGAAGGGTTATTCGCGCCAACACGTCGCGTTAAAGTTGCCTTGGTGGGCAAATATATAGACCATGCCGATGCCTATAAATCACTGACAGAAGCTTTGATACACGCGGGTATTCATACTAAAACTCAAGTGGATGTCGTTAAGATTGATGCTGAAGATATTGAAAAGAACGGCACGGACGCATTACAAGACGTCGATGCGATTCTTGTGCCGGGTGGTTTCGGTGAGCGCGGCGTCGATGGCAAAATAGCAACGATACGGTTTGCTCGTGAAAATAACGTGCCTTACTTAGGCATTTGTTTGGGTATGCAAACGGCTGTGATTGAGTACGCACGAAATGTAATTAATTTGGAAGGTGCAAATAGCACCGAGTTTATGCCAGATTCACCTTACCCTGTGATTGGTTTGATCACTGAGTGGCTAACAGAAGAGGGTACTGTGGAAACACGTGATGAATCGTCAGATATTGGCGGCACGATGCGTTTAGGTAGTCAAAAGTGTCAATTAACACCAGGTTCCTTGGCTCATAAGGTGTATGGCAAAGACGTGATTACAGAGCGCCATAGACACCGCTTTGAATTTAACAATACATTTTTAGAGCAGTTTGAAGAAGCGGGTTTAAGCATCTCTGGAAAATCAATGGATGGGCGCTTGGTTGAGATAGTAGAAATACCTGAGCATAGATGGTTTTTGGCTTGCCAATTCCACCCAGAATTCACCTCTAAACCCAGAACAGGCCACCCGTTGTTCAGCGGCTTCGTATCGGCAGCAATTGAATACTCTACGTCAACAGATAAGGTGAGCTCATGAATTTATGTGGATTTGAAGTCGGTATTGATCAACCGTTCTTTTTGATTGCCGGTACTTGCGTTGTTGAAAGTGAGCAAATGACCATTGATACAGCGGGTGCATTGAAAGAAATGACGGCTGAACTAGGCATTCCATTTATTTATAAATCATCGTTTGATAAAGCTAATCGCTCGTCTGTTGATGGCTTTCGAGGCCCCGGCATGGAAGAGGGCTTACGCGTTTTACAAGCGGTTAAAGATCAGTTAGGCATTCCTGTTATTACTGATGTGCATGAAGATACACCGATGGACGAAGTTGCATCGGTGGTGGATGTATTACAAACGCCAGCGTTCTTATGCCGTCAAACCAATTACATCACGCGTGTAGCGGCAACAGGGTTGCCGGTGAATATTAAAAAAGGGCAGTTTTTAGCACCTTGGGATATGAAGCACGTGGTAGATAAAGCGCGCTCGACGGGCAATAAAAACATTATGGTGTGCGAAAGAGGCGTGTCATTTGGCTATAACAATTTAGTCTCAGACATGCGGTCATTAACGATTATGCGAGAAACACATGCACCGGTTGTATTTGATGCAACACACTCTGTGCAATTGCCTGGTGGGCAAGGCAGTTCATCAGGTGGGCAACGTGAATTTGTTCCAACCTTGGCTCGGGCGGCTATAGCAGTGGGCGTATCTGGCGTGTTCATGGAAACCCATCCTAACCCAGAAGAAGCGCTCAGTGATGGCCCAAATTCTGTGCCTCTCGGTAAGATGAAAGAGTTGTTAACAATAATGAAACAAATTGATGATGCCGTGAAAAATGCGGGTGTTATGCGCGGCGATTTTTAGACAATAATTTGAGGAAGATATGGCTGAAATAGTAGATATAAAAGCACGTGAAATATTAGATTCACGTGGAAACCCAACGTTAGAAGCAGATGTTATCTTAGCATCGGGTGTTGTTGGTAGTGCAATGGTGCCATCAGGCGCATCAACGGGTGAACGCGAAGCGATTGAGTTAAGAGATGGCGATGCGAGCCGCTACGGTGGCAAAGGCGTACTCAAGGCAGTTGGCCATGTTAATGGTGAGCTAAGAGACGCCTTAATGGGTATGGATGCTGCTGATCAGCAGGCCATCGACAACAAAATGATTGAGTTAGACGGAACCGATAACAAAGCACGCTTGGGTGCTAATGCAACATTAGGCATATCGTTGGCAGCAGCTCATGCAGCAGCAAATGAAGGCGGTATACCCTTATACCGTTACCTTGGTGCTGATGATTTTCTTTTACCTGTCCCCATGATGAACATCATCAACGGTGGTTCGCATGCTGATAACAGTGTCGACCTTCAAGAATTTATGATTTTGCCCGTTGGCGCACCTAGCTTCAGTGAAGCAATGCGTTACGGCACAGAAGTCTTCCATGCATTAAAATCAGTTTTATTAGCGAAAGGGTTAAGTACATCCGTTGGGGATGAAGGTGGCTTTGCGCCTGACTTATCATCTAACGTTGAAGCCATTGAGGTGATTTTACAGGCCATTGAAAGCGTTGGCTTGAAGGTTGGTGATGATATTGCTTTAGGGCTTGATGTTGCAAGTTCTGAGTTTTGTAACGAGGGTGAATACTTTTTAGCGTCTGAAAACAAACGTTTTAATTCAACCCAAATGACCGATTTTTTAGCGGATTGGGTTGACCAGTATCCTATTATTTCTATTGAAGATGGCCTAGACGAAAATGACTGGGATGGTTGGAAATATATGACCGAGAAATTGGGCCATAAAGTTCAGTTAGTCGGCGATGATTTGTTTGTTACAAATCCTAAGATTTTCAAACAAGGTATTGATAAAGACATTGCAAACTCTATCTTGATAAAAGTAAATCAAATTGGCACGTTAACGGAAACATTGGCAGCCATTAAAATGGCGCATGATTCAGGGTACACATCCGTTGTGTCCCATCGTTCTGGCGAAACAGAAGACACCACCATTGCTGATTTAGCCGTGGCAATGTGTACGGGCCAAATCAAAACAGGTTCATTATGCCGTTCTGACCGTGTTGCAAAATATAACCGTCTACTACGTATTGAAGAAGATTTAGGTGTAAATGCAATTTACGCGGGAAAGAAGGCCTTTAAATACCTAAGCTAAATTGAAGGCTCTGCTTATCATTCTTGTTTTACTCTTCGGCTACCTACAATATAAATTATGGGTAGCCGAGGGGAAAGTACAAGACTCTTGGGCGCTAGAGCTTCGAATTGAAACGCTTAAAGCAGAGAATAAAGCACTAACGCATCGAAATGATACGCTTCAGGCCGAGGTAACGAACTTGAAAAGCGGCCACGATGTAATTGAAGAAAAAGCAAGGCGTGAGCTTGGCTTGATTGGTCAGGACGAAACTTTTTTTCAATACATTGAGTCAGATAATGAACAGTGAAATAGGGAAAATCTGGTGCATCGTGCCTGCTGCGGGCGTTGGCTTACGGTATGGCGAAGATCGGCCGAAACAATATTTACCCTTTCGTTCCTCAACCATTATAGACACGAGTATTAAGACGCTGCTGTCCTGTTCGTCGTTAGAAAAAGTTATTGTTTGTATTCACCCCGATGATGGACACGCGCAAAAAAGCGACTTCGTTAAACACCCAAGAGTAGACGTCGTTATAGGCGGCAATGAACGCGCTGATTCCGTATTAAACGGCATACAATCCATTATGACAGCGGCAGCAAACAACGATTGGGTACTGGTGCACGATGCGGCCAGGCCTTGTGTTCGATTAGCCGACATTAATAAGCTCATAAGTGCGGTAAAAAAGCATCAACAAGGCGCGATATTAGCTGCCCCCATTCACGACACCCTTAAAGAAGTGGCCAATGAATTAGCCGTGCGCACATTAGACAGAACAAAACTATGGCGAGCATTAACGCCACAACTGTTTAAGTTAAGCGATATTCAAGCGGCGCTGCTGTCGGCAAAAAAACATTCTAGCGTGGTGACAGATGAAGCCAGCGCCATTGAACAATTTGGTTTACCCGTGCGAATAGTTGAGGGGCATGCGGATAATATAAAAATCACAGTGCCGGCTGATTTACAGCTGGCAAATATGTATATGGACCAACAGGAAGAGCAATCATGCGGATAGGCCACGGTTACGATGCACACCGTTTTGAAAAGGATAAAGCACTGGTTTTAGGTGGTGTTAGCATCCCTTATGAATTTGGCCTGTTGGCACATTCGGATGGTGATGTGGCGTTGCACGCCTTGTGCGATGCTCTATTGGGCGCTATTGGCCGCGGCGATATAGGCCAACATTTCCCAGATACCCGTGATGAATATGAAAACGTCGACAGTCGATTGCTATTAAAACACGTGTTTAAACTCGTCGAAGAGGCAGGTTTCGCAATCGGTAATATTGACATCAGTATTATTGCTCAAGCGCCTAAATTAGCCGCCCATTTACCGAGCATGTCTGACTGCATTGCGAGTGATTTGAAATGTGACGTGTCGCAAGTCAATGTCAAGGCTACGACAACCGAAGGCATGGGCTTTGCGGGTAGAAAAGAAGGCATTGAAGTCCACGCTGTAGTCTTACTAATAATAGCCAGCTAATCACTGTTATGAATTTTGAATCGCACGTGGAAAAACTTCCCTATGCTCATGCTCAGCCGAGTGGAACAGGGCAGCTTCGAGCGTTAGCTGATCATTTTTGCGTAGAAGAAACACTCACCTTTAGCCCGAGCGGTCAGGGCGAACACGTATTTTTATACATTAAAAAAACCGGCATCAATACCGAAGATGTTGTAAAAATATTGAGTAAACATGCAGGCGTTACTCGGCGTAGTGTTTCATATGCGGGTATGAAAGACAGGCACGCCGTAACCAAACAATGGTTCAGCGTACAATTACCCGGTAAAGAAGGGCCAGACTGGTCGGCGCTTAATAATAACCAGCTAGACGTTGAGGCGGTAACTCGCCATTTAAAAAAATTAAAACGCGGCACGATTAAATACAATAAATTCAGCATTATTATTACTAATGCGACGATTGATCAGCATGAAATCGCTGAATGTGTGGAAAGAATTCAACGAGAGGGTGTGCCTAATTACTTTATGCAACAGCGTTTTGGTTATGCTTATCAAAACCTACAAAGGGCGTATGAGTGTTTTGAAAAGGGTGAAGGAATAAGAAATAAAAAACTAAAAGGTTTGTTCTTATCCTCAGTACGTTCGTATTTGTTCAACGAAGTGCTAGCGACGCGTGTAGGGGGTTCCAGCTGGAATAAACCCACGCAGGGCGACACATATATGTTGAACGGCACACGGCAAAGCTTCTGTGAAAATTCCGTTACAGATACATTGGAACAGCGTGTGATGGAACACGATATTCACCCAACAGGCCCACTGTTTGGCAGCTTAGCCGATACGGGTGATAAACACCCAATAGAGCAAACAGTTTTTGCTGATAACGCCGTGTTTTGTAATGGGTTAACGAAAGAGCGAATGGAACCGGCTAGACGTTCCTTACGGGTTGTGCCTGTCGATTTTAATTGTGAATTTATAGGTGACGGGCAATTGCGTCTAACATTCAAATTACAGTCGGGCAGTTATGCAACCGCCGTTATTCGTGAATTAATCAACACCTCAACCATCAGAGAACAGTAAAAATGGATTTTACGCACATTTTAGGCTTAGGCTTGCTACAAGGGTTAACCGAGTTTTTACCCATATCCAGCTCAGCTCATTTAATCTTATTGCCCTTATTATTAGGTTGGGAAGACCAAGGTTTGGCTTTTGATGTGGCCGTTCATGTGGGCTCATTGTTGGCTGTTACAACGTATTTCAGAAAAGACTTGTCACGAATTATTGTGGGCTGGCTAAAGGCTGTTTTTAAGCAGCAGCACTCACAAGATAGTCGCTTAGGTTGGTTGATTATTATTGGCACAATTCCTGTAGGAATAATGGGTTTGTTGTTAGGTGACTTGATAGAAATCTACCTGCGTTCGCCCCTTGTTATAGCCATAACCACCATTGTGTTTGGCTTATTACTTTGGCGTGCGGATGCCATTGGCGAACGAGTAAGGGAGCAAGACAAGTTAACCGTAAAAGATGCCGTTATTGTGGGTTTGTATCAAGTGTTGGCGCTAATCCCCGGCACATCTCGCTCAGGGATTACCATGACAGCAGGCTTATTCTTAGGGCTAACGCGACAAGCAGCAGCGCGTTTTTCATTTTTATTATCCATACCACTTATATTTTTAGCCGGCAGTTTAAAAACGCTGCATTTAATAGAAAGCGCCGTACCTGTTGACTGGTTTTCAATCGTCGCAGGGGTTGTTATCTCTGCACTCAGTGCATTCGCTTGTATAGCAGTATTCCTCAAACTGCTAGAGAGAGTAGGGATGTTACCGTTTGTTATTTACCGTTTAGTGCTCGGCGTGTTTTTGCTGTATGTATATGTCGTCTAGCTATGAGGATTTCAGGAGTACGTAAAGAGCACCAGCGCCGCCATCACGCTGCCGTGCGGACGATAAAGCTAACACGTTTGAATGTGCTTTAAGTTGGTTAAACACCATGTTCTTTAACACGGGAAATTTACTTAAAGACCCCATGCCTTTACCATGCACCACTAATATACAACGGTGATGTTGTTCGGTTTGTTGGATAAGAAAATCGTCTAAATATTGATGTGCTTCGGGTTGAGTTAATCCGTGTAAATCTATTCTGTCATCAACGTCCAGCGTACCTCGTTTTAACTGGCGTATGGTTTTATCTCGGATGCCTTGTTTGGCATAAAATAATCGGTCATCACTTTGGATCTCAGATGGACTGTATTCTGGGGTTTCGAGCGTGCGCACTGGCGGTTCAAAACGTTTTTTATGTGGCCGTGGTTTGGGTTGATCAGCAGCAGGGTCGTATTTATCGGAGCTGATTGGCTTTACATCAGCCATTGAGTCTCTAAATAAGCGTGAATCCTCTGTTGAACTGAGGTCTTTGTTTTTATCTTCAGGCATAATATGATTTTAGCACTTATCAAATTAAACACATGTTGTTCTTTAAATCACTTTCATGCATATTTTAATCAGCAACGATGACGGCTACCTTGCGCCGGGCTTGTCTGTTTTAGCTGAAACATTATCCAGCTTAGCAGACATTACGGTGGTGGCACCCGATAGGAATCGTAGTGCGGCCAGTAACTCACTCACATTACAGATGCCGTTGCGTGTACAAAAAATGCAGAACGGTTTTTTTAGTGTTGATGGCACACCCACTGATTGCGTACACCTCGCGATTACCGGCATGTTAGAAGATGAACCCGACATTGTTTTTTCAGGCATCAACAACGGTGAAAACATGGGCGATGACGTGTTGTACTCTGGCACAGTGGCTGCTGCGACAGAAGGACGATTTTTAGGCTTGCCATCGATCGCTATGTCTATGACTGCGAGTCAGCCTAAACATTATGAAACGGGCGGCTATGTGGCGGCTCGGTTGTTTAATCAGTTGATGGCATCGAGTTTACCCTCGGATACTATTTTAAACGTGAATGTGCCAGATGTTCCGGTTAGTGAATTAAAGGGTTTTAAAGCGACGCGTTTAGGTCAGCGTCACCGTTCTGAACCGGTGATTGAGGCACGAGACCCACGTAACCAAAAAATCTATTGGGTGGGGCCGCCTGGTGCGCATCAAGATGCGGGCGAAGGTACTGATTTTCATGCCATAGAAAATGGCTACGTGTCTATTACGCCATTACAAATTGATTTGACTAACCATAAGCGCTTAGAGGGTTTAAGCGATTGGATTAATGGTATGCCCAATGAATAACCATTTAGGCATAGGGATGACTTCTCAGCGTACCAGAGATCGTCTGATTCTGAAATTGCAAGAGCTCGGTATTGAAGACCAGCGTGTTCTGTCTGTTATGCGTAAAGTGCCGCGTCATTTATTTATGGCTGAAGCACTTGCAAGCCGTGCGTACGAAAACACATCGTTACCTATTGGACATGGGCAAACCATTTCCCAGCCCTATATGGTCGCACGGATGACTGAGTTGTTGATTGAAGATGGGCTTCCTGAAAATGTTTTAGAAGTAGGTACGGGCTCAGGCTATCAGTCTTCTATTTTAGCGAGTCTTGTACCTAGAGTTTTTTCAGTTGAGCGTATACGTCCCTTGCAAGAAAAAGCGAAGATAGTACTGGCAGAAATTGGCTTTAGAAATATAAATTTCAAACATTCTGATGGTGGATGGGGCTGGAAAGCCTGCGGTCCTTACGAAGGAATCTTAGCGGCTGCAGCACCAGAAAAAATACCGACTAACTTGTTAGAGCAATTAGCAGTTGGTGCTAAATTAGTGATTCCTGTTGGTAAAGAGGGTGAACAGTTTTTGCAAAGAGTGACGCGTACTGAAGTAGCCTATGAAGTTGAAGTGATAGAACCAGTAAGTTTCGTGCCCTTTCTACAAGGTAAAGCGTAAGGAAATCAGCAGTGTTTAAGAATTTATATAATAAAGTCCTGTTATGGGCTGAGCACCCTAAAGCAAATAAATTTTTATTAATATTGAGTTTTGCTGAGTCTTCGTTTTTCCCAATACCTCCGGATGTCATGCTAGCACCCATGTGTTTGGCGAAGCCATCTAAAAGCTTTTATTTCGCTTTGTTAACAACCATTGGCTCGGTTGCAGGCGGTATATTCGGTTATCTCATTGGCATGTATTCATTTGAATTGGTCGAACCGCTTATCGCCGTGATGAAATACGAAGAAAAATTTGAATTGGTTAAACGCTGGTTTGATGAATGGGGGTTTTGGGCAATTTTCATAGCTGGGTTTTCACCTATCCCCTATAAGCTTTTTACGATTACAGCGGGCATACTTAGCATGATGTTCTTACCGTTTGTCATAGCCTCGCTTATTGGGCGCGGCGCACGGTTTTTCTTAGTGGCGTTTCTGGTGTCGTTGGGTGGTGATAGATTAAGGGATAAGTTAAACGACTACATTGAACGAATTGGCTGGGCGGTGACGTTGCTGATTGTTATTGCTTACATCATTTATAAGTTTTATTAGCGAATCACATTGAATAATCGAGATATTTTTACTGCTTTTTGTGGAATGTTATTTGTTCTTTCACTTGTCTCGTGTGGTTCGCCGCAAATACATGCACCGGTTTTCAATAACAATAAGATTAAAGGCAGTTCTGCAACAGTACATATCGTACGATTAGGCGATACGTTGTACTCAATTGCATGGCAAAGAAGTAAAGATTTTCGTGATTTAGCAAAATGGAATAATATTAGCCAGCCTTATACTATTTATAAGGGACAAAAATTGACGCTAGTCGCCGTTAAAAAAACAGTAAAAACGTCAAGCTATTATCCTAAACAAAAAATTAGAAAAACTGTTAAAAAACAAGCGGTAACCAAGGTTACTTCGCGTAATAAGTCACCTAAATTAAAGTTAAGCTGGCAGTGGCCGATAAAAGTAAAGAAGCTAGAAAAAGGATCGGTCCAATCTGGAGTGGTATTGGTCGGCAAACCGGGTGAGTTGGTAAGAAGTAGTGAAGGTGGTAAGGTAGTATATGCAGGCAGTGGTTTGAAGGGTTACGGTAACCTTCTGATTATTATGCACAACAATGAGTTTTTAACCGCTTATGGATACAATAAGCGCTTGTTAGTGAAGGAAGGAAGTGTTGTGGAAAAAGGCCAAGCTATTGCTGAGATAGGTATAGACAATAAAAAACGCCGGATTCTTTTTTTTGAAATGAGACGACACGGCAAATCTATTTCAGTGGTCAAATATATGCCACAATTTAGGCGATAACATGGAAGGGAATACAAAAATAAAACCATCTAAGGACAAGTCGGTTTTAGACAGTAACGACAAAGCTAGCAATAAAAAAACGAGAGGCAGAAGCAGTAACGATGCCACTCAAATTTATTTGAATGATTTAAGTAAATCTACGTTATTAACTGCCGAAGAAGAAATTCATTATGGGCGACTCGTCCAACAAGGTGATCAGCCAGCTAGGCAGCATATGATCGAAAGTAATTTGCGTTTGGTAGTTAAAATTTCTAGAAAATACATGAATCGCGGGTTGCCCATGTTAGACCTCATTGAAGAAGGTAATTTAGGGCTGATTCGCGCGGTTGAAAAATTTGATCCGGAGAAAGGCTTTAGATTTTCGACTTACGCTACTTGGTGGATTCGCCAAACCATTGAAAGAGCCATCATGAACCAAACTCGGACAATCCGTTTGCCGATTCATATTATCAAGGAAATGAATATTTATCTTAGAAAGGCGCGTGAGTTAAGTCAGGTATTAGACCGTGAAGCGAGCGCTGAAGAAGTTGCTGAAGTAACCGTGAAGCCTGTTGAGGTTATCGAAAAGATGTTCCGTATGCACGCCGATAGAACCTCATCGCTTGATGTGTCTTTATCGAATGAAACAGATCAACAGCTACTTGATACAGTGCCGGATGAAGATGCTATGGAACCGACTGACATTCTACAGTCTGAGGAAATCCGAGATAACTTAGACCAGTGGTTGGAATTGTTAAGTGATAGGCAAAGAGAAGTTATTTCTCGTCGCTTCGGTGTCCGCGGACATCATGCGTCTACCTTAGAACAAGTGGCTAATGAAATGGGTGTTACGCGCGAGCGTGTGCGCCAAATTCAAATGGGTGCGCTTAAATCACTTAAATCAATCTTGGAAAATGAAGGTTTATCGCCCTCAGTACTTCTTCACTAAACAGATCAGGGCTATTTTTCCGTTGACAGCTAAAAAGCAGCTGGTTACTGTAGCGGGCTAGTATCTTACTTCGCTTTAAAGATGAATGGCCATGCATGAGTTTGCAAGAATAAAACGACTTCCTCCCTATGTTTTTAACATTGTTAATGACTTAAAAGCGCAAGCGCGCGCAGCGGGTGAAGATATTATCGATTTCGGCATGGGTAACCCTGATCAGCCAACACCGAAACACATCGTAGATAAAATGGTTGAGGCTACAAAACGAAGTGACACGCACCGCTACTCTGTTTCTCGTGGTATTCCACGTTTACGCAAAGCGATTTGTGGTTGGTACAAGTCAAAGTACGATGTGGATTTGGATTTCGATACCGAAGCAATTGTAACGATTGGTTCAAAAGAAGGCCTTGCACACTTGGCTTTAGCAACACTTGGCCCGGGCGATGCTGTTTTGGTCCCCAATCCCGCTTATCCTATTCATCCTTATGGGTTCGTTATTGCAGGTGCTGATATTCGCCATGTGCCGATTGGTCCTGACGTTGATTTTTTTAGTGAGCTTGAAAAAGCGATTAAAACCTCTTACCCAAAACCAAAAATGTTGGTGTTGAATTTCCCAGGCAATCCAACAACGCAATGTGTCGAGTTGGATTTTTTCGTCAAAGTTATTAAAATGGCCAAAGAACATAATATCTGGGTTGTTCACGACAATGCTTATGCAGAAATCGTATTTGATGGCTATAAAGCGCCTTCTATTCTTGAAGTGCCGGGCGCAAAAGATATCGCAGTTGAATTCTATTCGCTTTCAAAAACCTACAACATGCCAGGCTGGCGAGTGGGCTTTATGTGTGGCAATAAAGAGTTGGTTGGCGCATTGGCAAGAATTAAGTCCTACCTTGATTACGGCATGTTTACACCGATTCAAGTGGCTGCCATTGCTGCATTAGAAGGGCCGCAAGATTGTGTTGATGACATTCGAGCGCTGTATAAAGAACGAAGAGACGTGTTATGTGATGGCTTGAATGCTATTGGCTGGCCGGTTGAAAAACCTAAGGCAACAATGTTTGTTTGGGCGATGATTCCGGAAAGGTATCGAGAAATGGGTTCGTTAGAATTTTCCAAAAAGTTACTCAAAGAAGCAAAGGTTGCTGTTTCACCTGGTATTGGTTTTGGTGATTTTGGTGATGAGTATGTCCGCTTTGGTTTGATTGAAAATGGCCATCGAACACGCCAAGCTGTTCGGGGAATCAAACAGATGATGCGTGACGATAGTAGTCAGTAAGCTCTTTTTCGGAACACATTAAATCCTGTATAATCACGCCCTTAATTAACCCTTGGGGAATGTTTTGAACGTTGTAAAAGTTGGTCTGTTGGGATTAGGTACTGTTGGCGGCGGCACCGTTAATGTCTTAACTAAAAATCGTGAAGATATATCGCGCCGTACTGGCTGCCTAATATTGGTCACTAAAGCAAGTGCTCGCTACCTAAACAGGTCACGTATTTGTGACACCAACGATATACAGCTCACCACAAACCCACAAGAGGTCGTTGACGATCCGGACATTCAAATTGTCGTTGAATTAATGGGTGGTGAAGAACCAGCCAAATCCTTAATTCTCTCAGCACTTTCTCAAGGTAAACATGTCATCACCGCTAATAAAGCGCTGATTGCTAATCACGGTAACGAGTTGTTTGCGGTGGCTGCTAACAATAACGTAACGTTGGCGTACGAAGCCGCGATTGCGGGCGGCATACCTATCGTAAAAGCGATGCGTGAAGGCTTAACGGCTAATAGCATTGATTGGCTTGCAGGCATTATTAACGGCACCGGTAATTTCATTCTGACCGAAATGCGCGATAAGGGCGCTGCGTTTGCCGATGTCCTTAAAGAAGCGCAAGATTTAGGTTATGCAGAAGCCGACCCTGAATATGACGTTGAAGGTATTGATGCCGCACATAAATTATGTATTTTGGCATCGCTAGCATTTGGCATGCCGCTGAATTTCGAAAAAATGTACACAGAAGGCATCTCTAAAGTAACGCCTCTTGATGTGACGTATGCAGAAGAACTGGGTTACCGTATTAAACACTTAGGTGTCGCCAGACGTAGTGCAGGAGGCATTGAGATGCGGGTGCATCCCACGTTAATACCTGAAAAAAGGTTGATTGCTAATGTAGACGGAGTGATGAACGCCGTTGTTGTTAAAGGCAATGCCGTTGGGCCAACGTTGTATTACGGCGCAGGCGCAGGTGCAGAAGCAACCGCATCGGCAGTTATTGCAGATATGGTGGATATTTGTCGTCAACTCGATGGCGCAACAGCCGTGCCAGCACTTGGGTTTTTAAATGACCAATTACAAGATTTACCGATACTGAGCATTGAACAGGTTGAAACAGCTTTTTATCTGCGCCTATCAGTGCAAGATAAACCCGGTGTTATGGCGGCCATAACGGCTGTTTTAGCAGATAACGGCATCAGCATTGAGGCTGTGTTACAAAAAGAAGTTGCCGAGCACGGTACGAATACGGATGTTATATTATTAACCGATAGCGTCATCGAAAAATCAATGGACTGCGCGTTAAAAGACATTGAAGTGCTTGATTCCATCAATGGCCCCGTCGTACGCATTCGCGTTGAATCTTTACAATAGGAACACTCATGACAACAGGTAATCGTTATTTAGGGCTGATTGATAAATTTAGAGCTGTATTGCCGGTTTCAGACAGCACGCGTTTAATCAGTATTGGTGAGGGTAATACACCGCTCATTAAACTTGAAAACATTCCGGCTTTAACCGGCAAACATGTTGATATTTACGTTAAGTACGAAGGTTTAAACCCCACCGGTTCGTTTAAAGACCGCGGCATGACCATGGCTGTCACCAAAGCGGTAGAAGAGGGCAGTAAAGCGATTATATGCGCCTCTACGGGTAACACATCGGCGTCAGCAGCAGCTTATGCGGCTCGTGCGGGTATTAAAGCGTTTGTGATTATTCCTGAAGGTAAAATCGCACTGGGCAAGTTGGCTCAAGCAATGATGCACGGTGCTGAAATTATTCAAATAAAAGGCAATTTTGACCACGGTATGCAGTTGGTTAAAGACGTAGCAGAGCATGCGCCAGTAACCATTGTTAATTCAATTAACCCGTATCGTATACAAGGCCAAAAAACGGCCGCGTACGAAATTGTTGAAGCATTAGGCAAAGTGCCAGACTATCACTGCTTACCCGTGGGTAATGCCGGTAACATTACCGCGCATTGGTTAGGTTATACCGAAATGGGTCAAACATCAGGCGAACACCCTATTATGGTGGGCTATCAAGCAGCGGGTGCAGCGCCGTTCTTAAAAGGTGAAATGATTTCTGACCCAGAAACAGTTGCCACGGCTATTCGTATTGGTCGTCCACAGTCGTGGGATCAGGCGTGGGCAGCGCAAAAAGAATCTGGCGGTTGGTTTGACCTGCTAAGCGATGAAGAAATATTAGCTGCACAAAAATTACTCAGCGAAAAAGAAGGTATCTTTTGTGAACCAGCTTCAGCAGCATCAATTGGCGGCGCAATCCGCGACATTAAAAATGGCAAAATTCCAGAAGGTAGCACCATTGTTTGTACATTAACTGGGCATGGTTTAAAAGATCCCGATACCGCTATTGCTCAATGTGCCGTTAATCCACAAGCGATTGAAGCATCATTAGACGCAGTAAAAGCAGCTATTTTAGATAAACTCTAAACGTCAGCAGGTGAGCGGCTCAGAATCGGATAGCTCCACAGTAAATATCAAGCAGCGAGAAGCGGTTAAGCACGATGCAGATACACTGGCAGACCTGCACCCAGTTTTACGACGGGTGTACCTCAATAGGGGCATAACGACTCAAGCGCAGCTGGATCGTACCTTAAAGAACTTACCCAGCTTTAAAACGCTAACGGGTATTGAGTCAGCAGTTAGTTTGATTAAAGAGGCGATTCAACAAAATAAAAGAATCCTGATTGTTGCGGACTTCGATGCCGATGGCGCAACATCGTGCGCGGTCGCCATCCGTGGGCTACGCATGTTAGGTGCGCAGAACGTAGATTTTGTCGTGCCCGATCGCTTCAAGTTCGGCTACGGCTTAACGCCTGAAATTGTTGATGTGGCGCTAGAACTAAAACCTGACCTCATCATTACCGTCGATAACGGTATATCCAGCGTAGACGGCGTGGCTTACGCGGTCGAAAAGGGTTGTCAGGTCGTCGTAACCGATCATCATTTACCGCCCCAGCAGCTACCCAATGCCCACGCTATTGTTAACCCTCAATTAATTGGCGATGAGTTCCCCAGTAAAGCATTGGCGGGCGTAGGGGTCATGTTTTATGTGCTACTTGCGTTACGCGCATCGCTCGATAAAGAAGGGGCTTTTGAAGATAAAGCAAAGCCAAATTTAGCCAACTTGCTCGATATAGTCGCACTCGGCACCGTTGCCGATGTGGTGCCAATGGACGAAACCAACCGTAAACTCGTGTATCAAGGGTTATTAAGAATTCAAACGGGCCATTGCGTATCCGGTATAGCTGCTTTATTACGTATTGCAAAGCGAGAGCCAGCACGAGTTGTGGCTAGCGACTTAGGTTTTGCTATCGGCCCAAGGCTAAATGCAGCAGGGCGTTTGGATGATATGTCACTCGGTATTCGCTGTTTATTAACCGATGACGACCAAGAAGCGAGCGATATCGCAGAACAGCTCGATATGCTCAATATAGAACGCCGTGCAATCGAAGATGACATGAAGCAAGACGCGTATAAAATCCTCGCCTCATTAAAGTTAAAAGAAGATGGAAATAAAAATAGCCGAGAACAATGGGGCGTTTGTCTGTACGACGAATATTGGCATCAAGGTGTTATCGGTATTCTCGCCTCGCGTATAAAAGAAAAGCTCAACAGACCCGTTATTGCCTTTGCAAAAACGGATAAAGATACGGTCAAAGGTTCAGCGCGTTCAATCGCAGGTTTACATATACGCGATACGCTAGATGATATTGCCAGCCAACACCCCGGCTTGTTAACAAAATTTGGCGGCCATGCAATGGCCGCCGGTATGAGTTTTGCCGAGAAAGATTTAGACACGTTTAAAGAAGCGTTTTACAACGCGGTTAAAAAACGCCTGAATAGCCAAGTGCCCGAAAACGTTTTTTTAGTGGATGGTGAAATACCCGCTAACGACATCAACCTAAACCTAGCCGAAACCCTTCGCCAAGCAGGGCCTTGGGGGCAACTCTTTCCAGAGCCACTGTTTGTCGGCACGTTCAATGTCACAAAGGCCCGAATAGTGGGGCAAAAACACGTTAAATTAGAACTGGCAACAATCGACCAACATAGAAAATTAGACGCAATCTATTTTAATGTAGATAACCCCGATAGCGTCGTTGGCTTAGCAAAAGTAACATTGGTATATCAGTTGGATGTAAACACCTATCTGGGGCGCTCAAGCGTGCAGTTGATGGTAAGGTATTTGGAAGTATCGGAGTGAGTTGTTTGAAGGGGTGTTTGTCCATGTTTGGTATGTTAATATCATGATACATGGAAGTGCTATCCACCTATATGTAACTAATACGTGGACAATCGTTTCCGCTTATTAACACTGTTAGGTGTCAAAAAATGAAAACCTCTATCTATCAAACAATTAATGGCAATTCTTACTCCGCCATAAGAGACATAACCGGAACCATAAAAATTCGTCAATGCATAATATTTAAAGGTCATAAAGAGCATGATAGCGAGACCTATAGCCGCGAAGAAAGAGATAAAATGGATTCCACAGCAGACCTCATTTTCTGGCAATTACTGACAAAAGGCTGGCTTGGTCAGTCTCCGTTGGAACATCAAGAACAGACCTAGAGATTCCCATAAAAATATCTTCTCTAGCTCTCTTTACATCCATTGCTGCATCAACAATCAACCGCTTGTATTCTGGTGTCATACAATCAGGGTTTTCTGCAATCACATCAAGATATCTATTCAAAACAACCCCGCACATCAATAATGTTCCGTTACTAATCATTTTTAACTCCTATAATGTATTAAATCACCACAACATAAATCTTAGGAACCAACGATGTCTTACATACATTTAACCTCAGAAGAACGGTTTTGTATAGCGCACATGAAGAGTGCTAAATTCTCCATTACAGAAATCATTACACACAGAAATCCAGAAATCAAGGGGTCAGCCAGCTTGATTTTTAACGACTCCATTCGATAGCACAGCTTCGTATCTTGTATTATCTCAGCGCACAGGTATTCCTTTATAATTTAGCGCATGCTCATTAAAGAAATTCTTAGTTCGGTTGCAATCGCGCTGACGTTTTACGCGTTTTTTCCTTATATACGCTCTATTTTAAAGGGTGAGATAAAGCCGCATGTTTTCTCGTGGGTTATTTGGGGCACGACAACCCTTATTGTGTTTTTTGCTCAGTTAGCGGGCGGCGCAGGTGTTGGTGCGTGGCCGATTGGTATATCTAGTTTGATTACTATTTATGTCGCCTTTTTAGCGTATTTAAAAAGAGGGGATATAAAAATCACATCGACAGATTGGTTTTTCTTTATATCAGCGATGTCCTCGCTACCTTTTTGGTATTTAACCGCTGATCCTTTCTGGGCGGTTGTTATTCTAACCTCGGTTGATATATTTGGACTTGGCCCAACGGTGCGTAAGGCGTACGCAAAGCCGCATGAGGAAAGTGTTTCATTTTTTGCGCTGATTGTTGTCCGAAATGGACTGGCGATTATGGCTTTGGAGCTTTATTCAGTCACCACGGTGCTTTTCCCTGCGGCTGTTATGGTGTTTTGTTTGCTATTGGTTGCGGTGATTGTTGTGCGTAGAAAAGCGTTAATAAACAGTTGAGTTGCGAGACGGCTTAACGAGATAATAGGTGGCTTTAAAATCAAGCAGAAAGGCGTTCAATGATGTGTGGTTATTCAACTTTACGGATTAAAAACAGACAACTCTTTAGCCGTGTATTCGTGCTTTCAATGTCGCTGTTTTCTACGATTGTGGTTGCAGCGAGTGAAAGAGAAGAGTTGATTCAAGAGGTTTTTAAGTCCGACCTTGTGTTTCCACAACAAGCGGGTGAAATTCAGTTCTCATTGTTGCCTGAGTACGCCGAGTCGGACGAGGAAACGAGTTGGGCTGTTCCTATTTCTATCGAATACGGCATTACCGACAATCTACAGGTTGAATTTGAATGGGTGAGTTATGGCCACAATAACCCTGATGATGAAGGTGCAAGTGCAGGCATTGGCGACCTTGAAATAGGCTTGCAGTACAGTTGGTTAGAGATTGCTGACAGCCCGTTTCACGCCGCTGTAGGCGTTGAGTTTGGCCTGCCGTTGGGTGACGATGATAAGGAATTAGGCGAAGAAGAAAAGTCCCTCGGTTCGTATTTTATTTTGGCTGTGGATGTGGCGGATAATACACACGCGTTTGTGCAGTTTGGCGTTGAATACCCTGAATATGAGGCTAGGGAGCGCTATGCAAATCTGGGTTTTATTTCATCGATAACAGACAGTGCTTCTTTGACGTTGGAATACAACTGGGAGGAAGACGCGCAGTATTTGACACCGGGTGTTGTTTGGTCGCCCCTTGATGATTGGGAATTTGCTATTGGTGTGCCTATCGGCCTAGGTGATGATGCAAATGACTTTGAATTGATTTTGCACGTTATTCTAGAAATGGACCGTTGATAGCAAATTAACAGGCGGTTGTTTTTAGTTGTTCTTAGGGTTACTGTCCTTATGAAGCAGTTTGATTCGTTATTCGTGAAAAGTAATCATTAAAATGCATAAAACAAGCGAGATAACCAGTAACGCCAAATATTCAATGGGTCAGTTGGTTTTACACAAATTGTTTAATTACCGTGGCGTTATAGTTGATATAGACCCAAGTTTTCAGCTGACCGATGAATGGTATGACGCGGTAGCTCGTAGTAGACCACCAAAAAATGAACCTTGGTATCATGTGCTCGTGCATAACGCGATACATACAACGTATGTAGCGGAACAAAATCTTTCCCCGGATTTGAGTGGTGAGGAAATTAATAACCCAATGATTAAGGTTTTTTTTAGCGAATTAAAAAATGGGCGGTATATTAACGATGAGAAAATTAATTAAACGCATTGAAGAACAATTTGAATTCGCTGCCTAACACTCTTTTTGAAAGCTACATTCGAAGAACTGTCTTAATGACTCATCTATTTAAAATAATAACTGTTTTATTGCTTGTGCTGCTAACAGCTTGCGCAAGTTCGCCAAAAATTGAGGAGCCTGTACCTGATGGGATTAACTCAGAAACACGCGAACGGGTACAAGCATGGAAAACGTTAATTGAAAAGGGCTCACGCTGGTCAGATATTCAAAAACTTAATTCGGTCAATGACTTTGTCAATGAGGTGGAATTTGTTGATGATATCTATCACTGGAAAATGGAAGATTATTGGGCGACACCGTTACAGACGCTAGTGACTAAGGCCGGTGATTGCGAGGACTTGTCGATAGCAAAATACTTTACGTTGGCGGCAATGGGGCTAGATGAAAATAAAATGCGTTTAACCTATGTAAAAGCCTTAGACATTAATAAGCCACATATGGTGGTGAGTTATTTTAGACACCCGACAGATGAGCCGCTGGTGTTAGATAATTTGAACCCAGAGATTCTTCCAGCATCACAGCGGCAAGATTTGCTGCCGGTGTATAGTTTTAATGCCAAAGGTTTGTGGCTTGCTAAAAGAGAAAACGGCGGGCAATATGCAGGGGGTGTTGGACGAATGAGTTTATGGCAACAATTATTGAGCCAAATGGATGTGGAAGCAGCAAATGAAAAGGCGATGATTTGCCTGTATCAGTATTATGATTTGTCCGACGAAAAAGCAAAAACGTACTGTCCTTAATGTAGGTTGTAACCAGATATGATAAAAGTTGAAATTCCGAAAGAACCTGTCGAGTTATATAAAGTTTTAAAATTTGAAGGCTTAGTGCCTAGTGGTGGTGAAGCCAAACTGGTTATCAGTAAAGGTTTGGTCTTAGTTAATGGCGAAGTAGAAACTAGAAAACGAAAGAAAATCATTCACGGCGACATTATTGAGTTTGCAGGTGAAACCTTACACATCGAATTAGCGCCTAACGTTTAATTTGAATTTATAATGCATGACGCTGAAGCAAAAAACAAATACTCACGTTAAAAGCTGATATCCAACAGCAAGAAGATGATTTCCAAAATAATAAACCATTAGAGCTTGATCAAACACGTCTTGGTCGGCTCTCGCGTATGGATGCGATGCAGGTTCAGCAAATGGAGCTTGAGGCATCTCGTCGACGCATGTTGCAGCTATCTAAAATAGAGGGTGCATTGCAGCGTATACAGTCAGATGATTACGGTTTTTGTTTTATCTGTGGTGAAAAGTTAGATGAAAAACGTTTAGCTATTGACCCGACTGTTACCCGTTGTACGGCTTGTATTGACACGTAATATCGAGCTATTTCTTTTCTTTAAAACGTTAACTCTCTGTACACTGAAACTATATAGTACTAAAATAGTCCTATATAAGAGGAATGTATGCTTAGAGTCAGTAAATTAACAGATTATGCGACGGTGATATTAACGCACATTGCTCATCAGCCTGATGAGTTGCATGCTGCGTCTGATATTACGCAATCGACTGGCGTGGCTTTGCCAACGGTTAGCAAGGTGCTGAAGTTACTCTCTAAAGCAAACATTCTTATGTCACATCGTGGTGTTAAAGGCGGTTATCAGTTGGCTAAACCCCCCAGCGAAACAAATGTTGCTGAAGTCATTACAGCCATTGAGGGGCCTATTGGCATAACGGAGTGCACGACCAGTGAAGGAATCTGTGAGCAGGAGTCTTCTTGTGAAATTAAAGGTAACTGGAATCTCATTAATAGGGCGGTTTATACCGCGCTTGAGGCTGTTACGTTAGCTGATATGGCCGCACCTGTGCGTGAACATGCCGTTAATGTGGCTATGCCGATGACTAAAGAAATGAACGAGTTAAAAGTGGAGACCTAGATGGCAGCATCTAACGAAAATTTAAAAGACATGATCGGCCAAGAGTACAAAGATGGCTTTGTAACGGATATTGAATCTGACTCTTTCCCGCCGGGTTTAAGTGAGGACGTTGTTCGCGCCATATCGGCAAAGAAAGACGAGCCTGAATTTTTACTTGAATGGCGTTTAGAGGCGTACCGACATTGGTTAACGATGGATCACCCAGAATGGGCGTTTGTGGAATTTCCTAAAATTGATTTCCAAGAAATCAGTTACTATTCTGCGCCTAAAAGCATGGCCGATGGCCCGAAAAGTTTGGATGAGGTTGACCCTGAGCTGATAAGCACCTACAACAAATTAGGTATTCCGCTTGAAGAGCAAATGCGCCTTGCGGGTGTGGCGGTTGATGCGGTGTTTGATAGTGTGTCTGTTGCGACTACCTTTAAAGACAAGTTGTATGAAGCGGGCGTTATTTTCTGTTCGTTCTCGGAAGCGGTTAAAGAACACCCTGAATTGATTAAACAGTATTTAGGTACAGTGGTATCACAATACGACAATTTCTATGCGGCGTTAAACGCGGCTGTGTTTAGTGACGGCTCTTTTGTGTACATTCCTAAAGGCGTACGATGCCCAATGGAGCTATCTACTTACTTTAGAATTAACGCAGCGAATACGGGGCAATTTGAACGTACTTTAATTATTGCAGAGGAAGGCAGCCACGTTAGTTATTTAGAAGGTTGTACCGCGCCAATGCGTGATGAGAACCAATTACACGCGGCGGTAGTTGAACTGGTTATTTTGAAAGACGCTGAAATTAAGTATTCAACGGTTCAGAACTGGTACCCCGGCGATGAAAATGGTGTAGGCGGTATTTATAACTTTGTGACGAAACGTGCCGAGTGCCGTGGCGATAACTCAAAGGTATCTTGGACGCAGGTTGAAACCGGTTCAGCAATTACTTGGAAATACCCTAGTGTTGTATTGAAAGGCGATAACTCAGTGGGCGAATTTTATTCCGTAGCATTAACCAATAATTATCAACAAGCTGATACTGGCACGAAGATGATTCATTACGGAAAAAACACCAGTAGTACGATTATCTCCAAAGGTATTTCAGCAGGGCATGGGCAAAACACTTACCGTGGCCTTGTGAAGATTGGTCGCAAAGCTGAAAACGCACGTAACTACACACAGTGTGATTCCTTATTAATGGGCGATCAATGTGGGGCGCACACGTTCCCGTACATTGAAACGAAAAACCCAAGTGCAACGATTGAGCACGAAGCATCAACATCAAAAATCAGTGAAGATCAACTGTTCTACTGCATGCAGCGCGGTATTTCTGCAGAGGATGCGGTATCAATGATTGTGAATGGTTTCTGTAAGGAAGTATTTAAAGAATTACCAATGGAGTTTGCAGTTGAAGCGCAGGCGCTATTGGGCATTAGCCTTGAAGGCAGTGTTGGGTAAGCTGAACGCTTGTCACCATTAAACGAATTTAAAGAATTAGGAAGCAACATGTTAAAGATTGAAGATTTACACGTAAGCGTTGAAGGCAAAGAAATACTTAAGGGCATTAACCTTGAACTTGGTAAAGGCGAAGTTCATGCGATTATGGGGCCAAACGGTTCTGGCAAAAGCACCTTGTCATATATCCTTGCTGGGCGTGACGGCTACAACATCACCAAAGGGCGCGTGTTATTTAACGGTAAAGACTTACTGGAAATGAGTGTTGAAGAACGTGCATGGGCTGGTGTTTTCTTAGCGTTTCAATACCCAGTTGAAGTGCCTGGCGTTAGCAATATTTACTTTTTGAAAGCGGCGCTTAATGGCATTCGTAAATTCAATGGCGAATCTGAACTGGATGCGATGGACTTTATTTCCATGGTGAAAGATAAAATGAAAGCCCTCGAGATGGATGAGAAATTTCTTTATCGCGCAGTAAACGAAGGCTTCTCAGGTGGTGAGAAAAAACGTAACGAAGTACTGCAAATGTCTGTATTAGAACCCGCGCTATGCGTGTTGGATGAAACTGATTCAGGCCTTGATATTGATGCTTTACAAGTAGTTGCAGAAGGCATTAACCGCCTGCGTGACCCTGAGCGCTCATTCCTAATAATTACGCATTACCAACGTTTGTTGGATTACATTAAACCAGATTTCGTGCATGTATTAGCAAACGGACGTGTAGTTAAATCTGGCGGCCCTGAATTAGCACTTGAGCTAGAAGAGCAGGGTTATGCCTGGGTTGAAGACAAAAAAGCGAGCTAATTTATGTCTGTTACACACTTACCAAATGCACATTACGCGGGCCTAATAGCCGCGGATAAAAGTACGTTACTGGGCAATGATTTAGCTTGGTTAAACAGCCTGCGTGAGAAAGCCTCTAGCGAGTTTGCTGATGGCGGTTTCCCTGCACCACGTGAAGAGGAATGGCGTTATACCAATATTTCACCGATTGAAAAAAGCCAATTTAGCATAGCGACAGATGCTGGCGCAGTTGATGCTAATTTTCTTCAAGACGTTTTATTTGATGACTGTCACCACTTAGTATTCGTTGATGGTTTTTATCAAGCTGATTTGTCTTCTGTTGGTGAGTTACCTGAAGGCGTTGTGGTTTCGGCTATTAGCAGCGGCTTAGTTGAACATGAAGGTTTAGTGAAGTCGTTATTAGACTCAGTTGTGTCTACTGAAGCGCTTGGCTTTATCAATTTTAATACGGCGTTATTTACTGATGGCGCAGTTATTTCAATTGAAGAAAATACGACAGTTGATAAGCCGATTCAATTGGCGTTTATTTCATCTAAAGATGCTGATTTAAACTTATCTAACTGCCGCAATATGATTATCGCTAAAGCGTCATCTAAAGCGACGGTTATTGAAACCTATCATGGCGTAGAAGGCAGCTGTTACCTAACGAATGTTGTGACAGAAGTGGTGGTAGAGCCTAATGCGAATTTATCCCACAACCGCTTACAGGCTGAATCGTTAAAGGCGTATCACATGGGCGGTGTGTATTCGCGCTTGGATAAAAATGCTATTTTCAGCCAATATAACTATATGTTTGGTGCGGTGTTGTCACGTGCGGAAGTACACGCCGATTTGGGCGAAGCATCAGACTGCACGATGGATGGTTTGTACATTGGTATGGATCATCAGCACATCGATAACCACACACGTGTAAACCACGCGCAACCGCATGCGATTAGCAATGAATTCTACAAAGGCATCATGGGTGATAGATCCCGCGGTGTGTTCCAAGGGCGCATTATTGTGGCGGAAGATGCGCAGAAAACGGACGCGAAAATGAGTAACCGTAACTTACTTATATCTAACCGTGCGGAAGTGGATAGTAAGCCGCAATTAGAAATTTATGCGGATGATGTTAAATGTGCTCATGGTGTGACGGTTGGTCAGTTAGACGATGCGGCTATTTTCTACTTGCGCTCTCGCGGAGCTGACGAAGAAATGGCGAAAAACATGCTGACGTTTGCCTTTGCAAATGAAATGGTTGAGCGCATTAGTTTTCTACCATTACGGCTTAAAGTTCTAGAAGAATTACTGAAACGCTTTCCTCAACAAGGTATGAAAATAGAGTGGCCATGAACCAAACAGTCGAAAAAACAGTGGTTTACGATGTAGAGCGTATTCGCCAAGACTTCCCCGTATTGCATCAAGAGATACGCGGCAAACAATTGGTGTACCTTGACAACGCGGCGACGAGTCAAAAACCCAAAGCGGTTATTGATAGCATTGTGCATTATTACGAAAATGATAACGCCAATATCCACCGTGGTGTACATACGCTTAGCGAACGTGCAACTTTATCGTATGAAAATGCGCGCAAAACAGTTCGCGACTTTTTAAATGCCAGTACCGAAAAAGAAATTGTGTTTACTCGTGGTGCAACTGAGGCAATTAACTTAGTTGCTAATGGCATTGCTGAGCGTTTATCAGCTGGAGATGAAATACTTATTACCGCAATGGAGCATCATTCCAATATTGTGCCTTGGCAAATGTTGTGCGAAAAAACAGGTGCTGAATTAAAGGTAGCGCCGATTAACGATAAAGGTGAGTTAATTTGGGACGAGTTTGAGGCATTAGTCAGTAATAAAACTAAATTTGCTGCTGTGTCACACATGTCTAATGCCTTGGGAACCATTAACCCGATTAAACAGATGATTGATCTGTTACATAAATTTGATGTGCCTGTATTAATTGATGGTGCACAAGCGATTCCGCATATTGCGGTGGATGTACAAGCGTTAGATTGTGAGTTTTATGTGTTTTCAGGCCATAAACTCTATGCACCAACAGGCATTGGCGCGTTATACGGCAAGATGGAACAATTAGAACAAATGTCGCCTTACCAAGGCGGTGGGGACATGATTAGCATCGTCACATTCGACAAAACGGTTTACAACAAAGTGCCGTATAAGTTTGAAGCAGGCACGCCAAATATTGTAGGAACAATTGGTTTGGGCGCGGCGATTGATTATATAAATACAGTGGGTATTGATGCGATTGCAGCTCATGAAAACAGCCTGCTGGAATATGCTACTGAGCAATCACAAAAAATAGACAAGCTACGTATTATTGGTACGGCTGATAATAAAGGTGCGATATTGTCATTTGTGCTGGACGGTATTCACCCGCACGATATCGGCACGATGATGGATCACCAAGGTATTGCTGTACGAGCAGGGCACCATTGCGCGATGCCAGTGATGGACTTTTTTGGAGTGCCTGCAACGGCCAGAGCGTCGTTTGCGATGTATAACACGCACCAAGAAGTGGATGCCTTAATAGCGGGAATTGAAAACTTAATAGAGATGTTTGGCTAATGTTAGATGACTTAAGAGACTTGTATCAAGAAGTTATTTTTGATCACAATAGAAACCCACGAAACTTCCGTGCGATGGAAAATGCAGATCGCCAAATAGATGGGTTTAATCCGTTATGTGGTGATCGGATAACGTTATTTATAAAATTTGCGGATGGCAAAATTTCAGACGCCAGTTTTCAAGGCCAAGGATGTGCTATTTCAACCGCATCGGCTTCATTAATGACGGATATCGTTAAAGGCCAAACGGAAGAAGAGGCGCAGGCTTTGTTCTCGTTGTTTCATAAAATGGCAACCGGTGAAGAAGTTGAAATTGATGACTTGGGTAAGTTGGCTGTATTGGCAGGCGTGTGTGAATACCCGGCGCGTGTTAAGTGTGCAACCTTACCGTGGCACACATTGGATGCGCTGCTTCAAGGTGCCGAAGAACCTGTTACAACTGAATAGTTTTATCAATGCGCGAGTTGAACCCCGTCACCAATAAAATAGCCGACCTCAAAGAGCGTACTTTGTCGCTTAGGGGGTACCTTTGACTTTGATGAGAAGCAAGAGCGCCTAACAGAAGTTTTAAGGGAGTTAGAAGACCCAACTGCATGGAATGACCCTACGCGCGCGCAAGCTTTGGGTAAAGAACGTGGCCAATTAGAATTAGTTGTTGATACGGTGATTGAACTAACCGGTGGTTTGGACGATGCCAAAGAATTGTTAGAAATGGCGGTTGATGACGATGACGATGAGACAGTCGGCACGATTGAGGAGGACCTTAATGGTTACGAAGAAAAGGTTAGTCGTCTTGAATTCCAACGAATGTTTTCTGGCGAAATGGATGCGAATAGCGCCTTCTTAGAGATTCAATCAGGTTCCGGTGGAACAGAAGCTCAAGATTGGGCCGAAATGATTTTACGTATGTACTTACGCTGGGGTGAGCAGCACGGTTTTAAAACTGAACTAATTGAAGTGTCTGCGGGCGATGTCGCGGGCATTAAAAGTGCGACCATTTCTATTCAAGGTGATTATGTTTATGGCTGGTTGAGAACCGAAATTGGTGTGCATCGTTTGGTGCGTAAATCGCCGTTTGATTCTGGTAATCGCCGTCATACCTCGTTTGCTGCGGTGTTCGTATCACCAGAAATTGATGATGATATTGAAATAGATATCAACCCTGCTGATTTACGAATTGATGTGTACCGAGCCAGTGGCGCTGGTGGTCAGCACGTGAATAAAACAGAATCAGCGGTACGGATTACACACTTGCCAACCAATACCGTTGCGCAGTGTCAAAATGACCGTTCGCAACATAAAAACAAAGCCACTGCGATGAAGCAGTTGAAAGCCAAGTTGTATGACTTGGAAATGCAAAAGAAAATGGCGGACCAGCAAGAGCAAGAAGCCAATAAATCGGACATTGGCTGGGGTAGTCAAATCCGTTCTTATGTACTCGACCAATCAAGAATTAAAGATTTACGTACTGGTGTAGAAACCGGCAACACACAAGCCGTGCTCGATGGGGCATTGGATCAATTTATAGAGGCCAGTTTAAAGGCTGGGATATAACAATGAGTGAAAAAAAACAACAAGCACCGCAAGATGAAAACAAATTAATAGCGGTTCGTCGTGAAAAGCTGGCGGAAATTAAAAAACAAGGAAATGCCTACCCTAATGATTTTAGACGCGAGCATTTTGCTGAAGAGTTACATGCACAATATGACCAATTTGATAAAGAAACCTTAGCTGAAAAAGACATTAGCGTATCGATGGCAGGTCGTCTTATGGCAAAACGTGTGATGGGCAAGGCTAGTTTTGCTCACGTGCAAGACATGACGGGGCGTATGCAGTTGTTCGTACAACGCGATACCTTGCCAGAAGGACATTACCAAACATTTAAAGGCTGGGACATTGGCGATATTATTTCTGTTGAAGGCGTGCTGTTTAAAACTAAAACAGATGAACTGTCTGTTCGCATTTCATCGATTAATTTACTCACTAAATCATTACAACCGTTACCTGAAAAATTTCATGGTTTAACTGACCAAGAGCAGCGTTACCGTCAGCGTTACGTTGATTTAATCATGAACGATGAGTCACGCAAGGTATTTCAAATTCGCAGTAAAGTTGTTAGCTTTATTCGTAATTACTTGGTGGATAACAACTTCATGGAAGTTGAAACGCCAATGATGCACGTGATTCCTGGTGGTGCGACAGCAAAGCCATTTGCAACGCATCATAATGCCTTGGATATGGAGTTGTTTTTACGTATCGCCCCTGAACTTTATTTGAAACGTCTAGTCGTCGGTGGCTTTGAGAGAGTGTTTGAAATTAACCGCAGTTTTAGAAATGAAGGCTTATCAACGCGTCATAATCCAGAATTTACTATGCTTGAGTTTTACCAAGCGTATGCAGATTACAAAGACTTGATGGACCTAACTGAAGATATGCTGCGCACATTAGCGCAATCGGTGTTGGGTTCAACTACCGTACATTATCAAGGTGATGATTACGATTTAGCAAAGCCATTTAGACGCATGAGCGTGATTGAATCAATATTGCATTACAACGCTGATATTACAGAAGAGAACTTAGCAACGAAAGAAGCGGCTACTGCAGTGGCTGAGCGTTTACATATTCCGCTAGAAGCTGGTTATGGACTAGGCAAAATTCAAATAGAAATATTTGAAAAAACCGTAGAAGATAAACTTCACGAACCGACGTTTATTACTGAATACCCAACGGAAGTATCGCCATTAGCGCGAAGAAGCGATGCGAATCCATTTGTTACTGATCGTTTTGAATTCTTTGTAGGTGGTCGTGAAGTGGCGAATGGTTTCTCCGAGTTAAATGACTCAGAAGATCAAGCAGAACGCTTTAAACAACAAGTTGAAGACAAAGAAGCCGGCGATGATGAAGCCATGCATTACGATGCTGATTACATTCGCGCGTTAGAAATTGGATTGCCTCCAACAGCAGGTGAGGGCATTGGCATTGATCGTTTAGTGATGTTCTTAACGGACTCGGCCTCTATTCGTGATGTGATTTTGTTCCCACATATGCGACCTGAAAATTAGCGCGAGCTTCTCTAGTAGCACATGACAATCATCGAGTTCCTAACGCCGTGGGAGTTTTCACCCGCTTTGGTGGTGTTCGTTATTGGGCTCGGGGCGTTTTACTACTTAGGCATGCGTGCCACGGACAGCGCCGATAAAACAGTTAAGTATTATTGGCAAGCGATATCGTTTTATATCGGTTTAACGTCCATTTACGTCGTCTCACATACTTATTTAGATTATTTATCGCAGTACATGTTTTGGGTGCATCGTTTTCAGCACCTTGTCCTGCATCATCTAGCGCCCTTGCTTATCATTTTAGGCGGCGTCGAGATTATTCGCAAAAGCTTACCGGCTTGGTTAGTTAACTGGTCTGCTTTACCGGCGGTTATCAGGCTACCGTTCGAATGGCCTTATCGTTTCATTCAACACCCAGTCATTGCGCCGATTGTTTTTGTCGGCTTGATATACCTGTGGCTGATACCCGACATTCACTTTGCCGCCATGTTAAGCCAAAAACTGTATTACCTGATGAACTGGTCAATGCTCATCGACGGCCTATTATTCTGGTGGTTGATTTTAGGTCCAGATTGGAAAGGTGAAGGCAAGGGCTTCAGTGCCCGTATAATCATGATGTTAGTTGTGGTGGTGCCACAGCAGTTATTAGGCACGTATTTAACACTTGGCAGCTCAATCATCTACGATGTATATGATGTGTGTGGCAGGGCATGGCCGATCAGCCCAAAGGCCGACCAAATTTACGGCGGCATTATTACCTGGATACCCGCGAGTATGATGAGTGTTTTAGGCTTAATTTTAGTGCTAAGACGACGATTAAATTTTCATAAAAGAGAAGAGAATGAAGGTACTTAAAAGCGTAGTTATTATGTTGGTTTTACTCCTGTTGGTTGCTTGCAGTAATCAAGAACCAACACGTCTAACCAATGTAAGCGGATTAATACCCGACTTAGAATTTGAGTTAACCGATGAGAACAACAAAAAGGTCACTGCTCGTGATTATTTAGGTTCAACAGTGGCCATTTTCTTTGGTTTTACCTCTTGCCCTGAAATTTGCCCAACCACCATGCACCAACTTTCAAGCATTATTAAGAAAATTGGTGAACCTGCAAACTCAGTCAAAGTACTCTTTATATCCGTTGACCCTGAACGAGATACGGTCGAAAAGTTAAAAAAATATACGGATACATTCGGCAGCAATTTTATTGGCTTGCGTGGTGAAGATGCCGTGATTAAAGACATGACCAAACGTTACCGAGTAACCTTTGGCTATGGTGATAAAGATACCGACGGTAATTACGAAGTGTCACACAGCGGCGCCGTGTTTATATTTGATACACAAGGAAAAGCGAGGTTACTAGCAACCCAAGGAAGTTCAGCTGAGGATATTGAATTTGATTTAAGGACTTTAGTCGGCTCGTAAATAGACGCAGTTTCTGGTTGGTCATGCGCTTATTTGAGCGTATATTTTGGTAGTTGGATAAGCAGTTGACGCTTATCGTTTAATTTTAATTGATGTTCATCGATAGCACCTACTTTTAGAATAACAAGCCCTGAAAACTCAGCGGTTTTTGCTTCTGTACAACTGAGTATTGTTCCAACGCTGTTAGTATCGTTAGGCAAATGGATATTTTCGCCTGGCTTGAATACGCTAGAGGATTGAAACCTAACAAGTCGTTTTTTAACGCTGCCTTTGTAATGCAAACGAGCGATAACTTCTTGACCTGTGTAGCAACCTTTCTGGAAGTTGATGCCGTCTAGTAAATCCAAATTCAACATTTGAGGGATGAATAACTCGCTGGTATCGGCGGTTAGCTCGGGGAAACATTCAGTCGTGTTAAGTTGGTACCAGCCGGTTAGGTCTCGTTCTAATGATAAGTCGTTATTTGTAACGGCTTGTTGGTAGGTGTCTGCGCTAAGAATGACGTGTACTAGTTCAACGCCAGTGTTTAGCTTGAATAAAGAGAAAGGTTCGAGGGCTGAGAGAGCGTCTTCTTGCACATGGCTTTCTGTTCCTAGGGTTGCATAGTTATCCGACTGGTCTGTGATTTGAACGTCTGAACGAAAAACAAACATTTTTAACCGTTTGATGACGGCTTCTGCCAGTTCTGTGTTTATTAACATATAAATAGTATCGTCGACCTTAAACAGGTGGAAGAGGCTGATTGCGCGGCCCTTTGGGTTGCATAAAGCGCCGAAAATGCTGCTGCCTGGTTTCAAACTAGCCACATCACACGTGGTTTGGCCTTGCAAAAATGATTCTGCATCACTGCCTGAAAAGGAGATTAAAGATTTAACCGTTGAAAGGTCATACAGTTTAGTCATGAGTAAAAATGTTTGTTATCCGTTGAGGTGCGTTATTGTATCGTTAAAAAGGCCTATGTTGCAGCACAAAAAATTGTGTATTTCCTTGAAAATATGAAGGTGATGTTTTAACCTACCGAGCTCAAATCAAGACGTTTAATTCGATGAATGACAAAGTAGATAAAGTTGAGCCATCTGATAAAGAAGGCGCTAACAAAGAAATCGATAAGGCGCTTGAGGAAACAAAAGAAATTAACGGCCGAAAAGGTTTGGACCCAACGCGTTATGGCGATTGGGAAAAAAACGGCCGCTGCATTGATTTTTAACACACTTAAATAATATTCCACTTCGAAGAGGTTTCATATGAGTAGCAGTAATAGACCACTCTCACCACATTTAGATGTTTATAAGTTGCCTTTATCGGCTGTCATTTCAATTGTACATCGTGGTACGGGTGCTTTTCTGACGATGGGTACACTTGTTCTTGTTTGGTGGTTAATGGCATTAGCTGGCGGTGAAGAAGCCTTTATGTCAGCGCAGTCCTTTATGGGCAGTTTTTTTGGCAGACTGATATTGTTTGGTTGGTCTTTTGCGTTGTTCTTTCATTTGTGTAACGGCATCAGACATTTGATTTGGGATGTGGGTTATGGCTTTGAAAAAGACACGGTTGAAAAATCATCTTTAATGGTACTGGGTGCCGCTGGTTTTTTAACGTTCTTTATTTGGATTATCGCGTTTTCATTTGGCGTAGGGGCATAACATGAGCTTAAGATCACCACTTGGACAAGCTAAAGGGCTTGGTTCAGCAAAAGAAGGTTTACATCATTGGTGGGCACAACGTGTGACGGCTATTGCGCTTATTCCACTTACCGTTTGGTTTGCCTTTAAAGTTGCGGTTCTCAGTATGTCTGATTACCAGACTGTATTGGAGTCTATCGGCTCACCTTGGTCAGCCGCGCTGATTGTGTCTTTAATCGTCGCAGCTTTTTATCATGCAGCCTTGGGTATGCAAGTGATTTATGAAGACTACGTGAGCCATAAAGGCTTTCGTATCGCCGCTATTATGGTGACTAATTTATTAATGTTTTTACTAGGTGCTGCTGCGATTATCGCCATGGTACGTATCGCCCTTGGAGGCTAGAGTTTTATGAGTATTTCAGATTATAAAATAACCGAACATAAGTACGATGTGGTTGTCGTTGGTGCTGGCGGTGCTGGTTTACGCGCCACGTTCGGCATGGCTCAAAAAGGCCTAAAAACTGCGTGTATTACTAAGGTCTTCCCAACACGTAGCCACACGGTTGCTGCGCAAGGCGGCATCAGTGCTGCATTGGGTAACATGGGTAAGGACGATTGGCGCTGGCATATGTATGACACCGTCAAAGGGTCTGACTGGCTGGGCGACCAAGATGCGATTGAATATATGTGTCGTGAAGCAATCCCTGCGATTGTTGAATTGGAACATTACGGTGTGCCGTTCTCACGTACGGAAGAGGGTAAAATTTACCAACGCCCATTCGGCGGCATGACGACTAATTACGGCGAAGGCACAGCACAACGTACGTGTGCGGCGGCTGATAGAACAGGCCATGCGATTCTTCATACCTTGTATCAACAATCTTTAAAGCACGATGCTGAGTTCTTTATTGAATATTTCGCGCTTGATTTGATTATGGATGACGACGGCGTTTGCCGTGGTGTATTAGCGCTAAAAATGGACGATGGCACCTTGCATTTGTTCCGTTCACACATCGCTGTGATGGCAACCGGTGGTTACGGTCGTTCATATTTCTCATGTACCTCTGCTCATACCTGTACGGGTGATGGCAATGCGATGGCATTACGTGCTGGCTTGCCACTACAAGACATGGAATTTGTTCAATTCCACCCAACCGGTATTTATGGGTCAGGTTGTTTAATTACAGAAGGCGTACGAGGCGAGGGTGGTTACTTAACCAACTCTAAAGGCGAGCGCTTTATGGAACGTTATGCGCCGAATGCTAAAGACTTAGCATCGCGTGACGTGGTGAGTCGTTCTATGACGATTGAGATTAATGAAGGCCGCGGTGTTGGCCCAAATGGCGATCATATTCACCTTCATTTAGAGCATTTAGGCCCTGAAGTGATTGACGAGCGCTTACCAGGCATTGCTGAAAGCGCTAAGATTTTTGCTGGTGTTGATGTGAGCAAAGAGCCAATACCTGTGTTGCCAACGGTTCATTATAATATGGGCGGTATACCAACTAACTATAAAGGCGAAGTGGTGACGCTAAAAGGTAAAGACCCTGACACGATTGTTGAAGGTTTGATGGCGATTGGTGAAGCGGCTTGTGTATCTGTACACGGCGCGAATAGGTTGGGTTCAAACTCACTGCTTGATTTGGTTGTATTTGGTCGCTCAGCTGCTATTAGAGCTGCTGAGATTGTAACGCCAGGCACTAGCCATCCAGATTTGGCTGAAACAGCGTGCGATAAGGCATTGACGCGTTTAGATAAGTTTAGAAACGCTGATGGTTCTAAGAAAACATCTGAAATTCGATTGGACATGCAAAAAACCATGCAAACTCACGCGGCTGTGTTTAGAACAGGCGAGTCGATGAAAGAGGGTGTTAAGAAATTGAGAAAGGTCATCAAGTCTTTTGAAGACGTATCTGTTTCTGATCGTTCATTAATCTGGAATACTGATTTGATTGAAACCATGGAGTTAGATAACTTGTTGTCTCAAGCAGCAGTGACCATTGAAGGCGCGTTGAATAGAGAAGAAAGCCGTGGTGGTCATGCTCGTGAAGATTTCCCAGATCGTGATGATGACAAATGGCATAAGCACTCTATTATGTGGTTTGACGAAAAGAATAAAGTGAAAATTAAGTACCGCCCTGTGCATATGTACACATTGTCGGATGACGTTGATGTTGTGCCGCCTAAAAAGCGCGTCTACTAGGCTTAGGAGAATATAGAAATGGCTGAATTTACACTTCCAAAAAACTCTGTAGTCCAAGAGGGTAAAACTTTTCCTGCACCTGAAGGCGCTACTAACGTGCAAGAAGTACACGTGTATCGTTGGGATCCTGACAGCGGTGAAAACCCACGTGTTGATATCTACAATATTGATCTAGATACCTGTGGCCCAATGGTGTTAGATGCGATTATCAAAATTAAAGACGAAGTTGACTCAACGTTAACGTTCCGTCGCTCATGCCGTGAAGGCATTTGTGGTTCTTGTTCAATGAATATCAACGGCAAGAATACATTAGCTTGTACTAAAGATATTGGTGAAATTGATGGCCCAATTAAAATTTACCCATTGCCGCATCTGCCAGTGGTTAAAGATATTGTGCCCGATTTAACGCACTTCTATGCGCAATACACATCCATTAAACCTTGGATTCAAACAGATACACCGCCGCCATCAGATCGTGAGCGCCTCCAGTCTAAAGAAGACCGTGCTCAATTAGATGGTTTGTACGAATGTATTTTGTGTGCGTGTTGTTCGACATCTTGTCCAAGTTACTGGTGGAATGGTGATCGTTATTTAGGCCCTGCTATTTTGCTGCAAGCTTACCGTTGGTTGGCTGATTCACGTGATGAAAATGCGGGTGAGCGGTTAGACGAACTAGAAGATCCGTTTAAATTGTACCGTTGCCATACCATTATGAACTGTACAGAAACGTGTCCAAAAGGGTTAAACCCAGCCAAAGCGATTGCTGAAATCAAGAAATTGTTAGTTGAGCGAAAAATAGCTTAATGTCTGAAAAATCAAAGCTCCTTTGGCGTTGCCGACGTGGCGTAAAGGAGCTTGATGTTTTATTTACTCGGTTTGTAGAGTCGTCATACGATAACTTATCAGACAGTGAGAAAAAAGCTTTCGATAAATTACTAAAAATAGAAGATCCAGATATTTTGGCTTATATGTTGTACGGTGAGAAACCTTTAGAATCTGACGTGGCGGATATTGTTGAAAAAATCCATACCAACGTTTGATGTCAGTTTAAAAGTCTCAAATAAACTTAAGTTCATTGTTGCGGTGACGTTTTGTCTTGCAATGGCATCCTTTTGGATTAATGACTTGAACAGATGGATTCAAGTAATCTTAACCGTCATATTATTGTTGTTTGTCGGCCCAGTTTATCGCTCTATCATTACCTATAAGGGGATATGTAAAATCCATCTTTTGTCAGATGGATGTTGGGAGTTGGTAAATTTTAAAGGTGAGTCTGCGATTTATACGTTAAAAAAGTCCAGCGCCATACTCGGCTCATTCTTCTTTTTACATTTCAAAAACAAAAACAAAAATATTAATTTCGTGCTAGCGACAGATTCAATAACGGATGATGAATCAAGAAAATTAAGGTTAACGATGAAGGTTTACAATAGCCAGTTAATGAAGGCTAAGGTTTAAGCACAGTATCTTTTTTAAAAAAAACGTCGTCTAGCTCTGGGTAATCCAACGTGTAGTGCAAGCCCCGGCTTTCTTTTCGCAGTAGTGCACTATCAATAATTAATTCGGCGGCATTGACCAAATTTCTCAACTCCAAAAAATCACTGGTCACATGGAATCTTCCGTAATACTCGTTAATTTCTTGATTCAGCAAGGTGATTCGATGTTTAGCGCGTTCTAAGCGCTTAGTAGTTCTAACAATGCCAACATAGTCCCACATGAATTGGCGTAATTCGGCCCAGTTATGGGAGACAACAATGGCTTCGTCAGAATTTATCACTTGAGAGTCATCCCAAGGTTCAATGGTAGATGCTTTTGTGGCTAACTTAAGAAAAGAGCTTATATGCTCACTTGACTGTTTCGCAAAGACTAAGCACTCCAAAATTGAGTTGCTGGCCATTCTGTTAGCACCATGTAAGCCAGTGAAGGCTGTTTCACCAATGGCATATAGCCCCGTTATATCGGTAAGCCCGTTTTTATCTGTCATCACACCGCCGCAGGTGTAATGCGCAGCGGGTACGACGGGCAATGGGTCTTTCGTCATGTCGAAACCAAATTCAAGGCACCGTTCATATAACATTGGAAAATGCGACTTTGTAAATTTCGCTGTGCGGTGACTAATGTCTAAATACACAGAGGAGATGCCTAAACGCTTCATTTCATGATCTATTGCCCGAGCGACTATATCTCTAGGAGCCAGTTCAGCTCGCTTATCGAAATTTGGCATAAAGCGCGATCCGTCCGGTAGTAATAACAACCCGCCTTCACCCCGTACAGCTTCGCTGATTAAAAAAGATTTTGCTTTAGGGTGGAATAAACAAGTTGGGTGGAATTGCATGAACTCCATATTGGCAACGCGGCAGCCAGCACGCCAGGCCATCGCAATGCCGTCGCCAGTTGAAACGTCTGGATTGCTAGTATACAAATAAACCTTGCTGGCGCCGCCAGTGGCTAACGTTACACAGGGTGCTTTCATGCTGATGACAACGTCTTTTTTGGCGTCTAAAACGTAGCAGCCAGATATACGACTTTCGTCAGTATTGTTTTGCTCAGTGGTGACTAGGTCAATAACATTGTGATGTTCAAATATTTTGATATTAGATCGTGCGACCACTTGGTCACTAAGAGCTGTTTGTACAGCGCGACCCGTCGAATCATCTGCGTGTACGACGCGGCGATGCGAATGCCCGCCTTCTTTAGTTAAATGGAGCTTATTTTTTGAGGTGAATTGGTTAGCGGTTGAAAACTGAACCTTGTTCTCCATTAACCAGTCAATGCTTGCCTTACCCTTAGATACAACCAATTCGACGATTTCTTCATGGCATAAGCCAGCACCCGATTTAACGGTGTCAGCTTGATGAGAACTAAGGGAGTCGAGTTCATCTAGCACTGCTGAGATCCCGCCTTGTGCATAATACGTACTGCCTTCAGACATGCTTAGCTTAGATAAGATAGCAATTTGGAGGTGAGGAGGGAGGGAGAGAGCTAACCCTAGTCCAGCAGCGCCACTGCCGATAATAATGACATCATAAGAAAACGAATTATTGGGCATTTAAATTTAGTTGCTTGAACTATCCGTTAAAGGTGATAATAATAAAATAAATATAAATTATACGGGTTAATAAATAAATTGCTTTTTTATCTTCAACAATTGAACTCCTTACTGATGTCGTTGTCTTTAGAGCAAGACGGTAGATTATTTGTTCGGCTTGGTGTGTTTTGTTATGCCTGATTCAGATGATCAATTGTTAGTTGCAATGGTAAAAGAGGGCAATAAAAAAGCCTTCGATAAGTTGGTGATTAAGTATCAGCAACGTATTATTCAGTTGGTTGCGAGATATGTTCGTGACACAAGTGAAGCACAGGATGTTGCACAGGAAGCGTTTATTAAGGCTTATAAAGCGCTGCCAAATTTTAGAGGTGAAAGTGCCTTCTACACTTGGCTTTATCGTATCGCAGTTAATACGGCAAAGAATTACCTAGTAGCACGAGCGCGAAGATCCTCTGACAACGAAGTAGATGTGGCCGATGCGGAAAACTATGAAGGTGCATTTCGTCTTAAAGAGACAGATACGCCAGAACATTTACTACTAAGCGATGAAATTAGAGTGACGATTCAAGAAGCTATTGAGGCGTTGCCGGAAGAGTTAAAAAAAGCGATTAGGTATAGAGAACTTGAAGGAATGAGTTACGAAGAAATCGCAACTGAGATGGAGTGCCCTGTAGGCACGGTGCGTTCTAGAATCTTTAGAGCTCGAGAAGCGATAGATAAGATTTTAGAACCTTTACTAAATTGAAATGAGAATGGGCAATGAACGAAACACATAAAGAACAAATATCCTCTTTACTAGACGATGAATTAAGTTCGATTGAAACGACTGAACTTATTAAAGCACTTGAAAATGACCAAGGCCTAAGCAAACAATTTGATCGGTATGCGCTCATCCGTGACGCATTAAATGAAGATGTTGTTGTCCATCAAGAATCATTTTTAAAGAGTGTGCAAGACGCGTTAGTGCTTGAGCCGACCGTGTTAGCGCCAAGACGTGAAAACCGTAAAAATAATAGCTATGTGGCGGTTGCTTTAGCTGCTTCAGTGGCTATATTTTCAGTTGTTATATTTGATATTGGCTCATTTAATAATACACCGGCACCTTTGCAGTCTGTCGCTTCGCTTGAGGCACAGGTTGACGAAATGCTAGCCCTTGAAGAACAACGAAACGAAGACATATTGCAAGGTGAGTCAACGTCTGACGTTCAGTTTGTCACCTTTGAAAAGTAGTTGGGTTTTTATAAAACGCTACTAATCAGTCGTTTGTTTATGATGCTAATCGTTTAAGCTGATTTGCATGAACCCATTTTTTCCCCTACTGTTTTTTATCGCCTTACCAAACCTTGCTTTAGCGATCGAGAGTGAGCCCAGAGAGCTTTTGGCTCAAGTCGTCAGCCAATTAGAGTCGCAGTCGTTTAGGGCAAGTGCTGTTTATATTCGCCCTTCAGGCATGGAAACTATTGATATAGAACGCGCTGAGCAGTTTGAGCGTATTACTTATAACAACGAGCCCATTCATCAGCGTATTAGGACTCCACTAAAAGAAGTTTTAGTGTCACCAATAAAGCGATCTTTTACAGAACATCGCGGAAAAACAATCTTCAATTCATTAAGCGAACTTCATAAAAACCCAAGCAAAACAAATCAAGTTTACAATTTATTTGTCAGCGAACATTTTGATCGAGTAGCGGGTAAAGAAGCGACTCGGTTATCCATCATTTCCATCACGCAAGATCGTTATAGTTTTATCCACTGGGTTGATGCTGAAAGTTACATTATTTTAAGAACCGATGTGCTTGATGAAAACGGTGAATTAATTGAGCGGATGGTTTTCACCTCGTTTACATTAAAAGACAATCAGCAGTGGCTAAGTAAAAGCTCAATACAGTACGAAGGTGAAAAACAACAACTGCTTACTTATGTTAAAAAAACGGATTCAGAAAAAGTACGGTTTACTTGGTTACCGGCGGGCTTTTATATTGAGTCGATAGAAGCCGTGTATGATAAGGCGCAAGCCGTATCGTATGAGAGAGTTATTTTGAGTGATGGGTTTGCATTTATTGACGTTTACACGCATAAAATTGGACATAATGCTAAGCTAACTAGGGGGCAGCAATTAGACACCTTGCACGTTTATAAGGGTGTTGTCGCGGGTCAAAAAGTGAGCCTTGAAGGACAAGTACCTTATGCGATACTTCAGAAAATCGCACTTAATATAAAGCTAAAATAGAAAATGATTGAAGAAGCGGCAACGGTCAAATCTGTAAAAGAGCAATCTGTGAAGGTGCTCACAACAAAAAGCTCGGCTTGCAATCAGTGCAGCGAAGCTGATTCGTGTTCAACGTCAGTCTTAGCAAAATTTTTTGGTAATAAAGAAATTGAACTGCAGTTATTTTCTGACGTTCCCTTGAAAATCGGTGATGAAGTTTTGTTGGGCATTGAAGAGACTGTCTTTATTCGTTTAACGGTTCTTATTTATTTTTTACCCCTCTGCAGTTTGCTTATTTTTGCAACGCTAGGTCAGTTTGTTGTTGAGCTATTTGATGTTAGTAACGAATCCCCTGTTATTTTAGGTGCAATGATTGGTTTTGCCAGCTGCTACTTTGCTATAAAGTTTTATATTAAACATTATTTTGGTGCTGAAAAAATCAACCCCGTCATATTGAAAAAGCTTTAATATCGCCCCATACCTTATACATGATTTTAAAAAGGAGTTTGTGATGGTGCATTTTACGTGTCGACGTTTTATATTGGCTTTTCTGAGCCTAGTATTCATAAATAGTGCGCAGGCTAATAATCTTCCTGATTTTACTGTGTTGGTTGAACAAAACAGCAATGCCGTTGTTAACATCAGCACAACACAAAAAACGGCTCCACAACGTAGCGCTTTGCCACCCGGTTTTGAAGCACCAGAAAACGCGCCTTATGGCGATTTGTTAAAACATTTCTTTGGTGGTCGAGGGCGAATGCCACGGCAACGTGAAGCGCGTTCATTGGGTTCTGGGTTTATTATTTCGTCGGATGGCTACTTGTTAACGAACCATCACGTTGTCCGCAATGCAGATGAAATTATTGTTAGGTTGCAAGACCGTAGAGAATTGAAAGCAACGTTAGTTGGCAGTGATGAACGTACGGATGTGGCGTTATTGAAAGTTGACGCAACAGACCTGCCAATTGTCAAATTAGGCTCCTCTAAAGACCTTAAAGTAGGTGAGTGGGTATTTGCCATCGGCTCCCCATTCGGTTTCGATAGCTCTGTTACTGCAGGTATTGTCAGCGCTAAAGGGCGCAGTTTACCGAAAGAAAACTACGTGCCCTTTATCCAAACAGATGTTGCCATTAACCCTGGCAATTCGGGTGGTCCATTGTTTAATTTGGCTGGTGAGGTCGTTGGTATTAATTCTCAAATATACAGCCGCTCAGGTGGCTTTATGGGGCTGTCATTTGCGATACCGATAGACGTGGCGATGAATGTTAGTAATCAACTGAAAAATTCGGGCCATGTTGTTCGAGGCTGGTTAGGTGTGCGTATCCAAGATGTGACGCGGGATTTAGCCGAGTCTTTTGATATGGAAAAACCTCACGGCGCACTAGTATCTCAAGTTATTGATGACAGTCCCGCAGAAAAAGCAGGCATTCAAGTAGGTGATGTTATCGTTGCGTTTAATAACCAAGCCGTTAACCGTTCCTCATCTTTACCACCGTTAGTGGGTTCGGCGGATATAAAGAAAACAGCCAGCGTGAGGGTAATTCGCAATAAAAAAAGCATGGCCTTAATGGTAAGGCTCGAGAATTTACCTGAGGACGAACAGTTTATTAGTGATGTAAAAGTTAAACCAAAATCAAATAACGTTCTTGGCATGACAATAACCAACTTAGGCAAGGATATGCGTAAGAAGCTAGGCATCAAACAATATGGGGTGCTTGTTAAATCGGTGAATGATGGCGTAGCGTTCAACGCTGGGCTCCGTGCAGGTGATGTTGTTATGCAATTTGCGGGCATCAATATAAATAACACGAAACATTTCAAAGAATTAGTTGAAGACATTGATGACGACAAGTTCTTTTCTGTGCTAATTAACCGCCAAGGTAACCCGATTTTTCTCGCTTTAAAAAAATAGAGGGTACAATACGGCTCACCAAGAAAACGCCTCAACGGAGGCGTTTTTATTTCAAATTTAATAAATTTATGGGCTCCGTCCGTAAATAATGAGTAAAGGCGTGTCGGATAGTAGCTTAACAAGAAATTTTTCAATCATTGCTCACATTGATCACGGTAAGTCGACCCTTGCAGATCGACTCATCCATATATGTGGTGGCTTAAGTGACCGAGAAATGGAAGAGCAAGTGCTTGACTCCATGGACATTGAGCGCGAACGTGGCATTACTATCAAGGCACAAAGCGTTACCTTGCATTACACCGCTAATGATGGTCAAACCTATAAATTAAATTTTATTGACACACCAGGACATGTTGATTTCTCCTATGAAGTATCACGTTCATTAGCTGCTTGTGAGGGCGCTCTATTAGTTGTTGATGCCGCTCAGGGTGTCGAAGCGCAAAGTGTTGCAAACTGTTACACAGCGCTAGAACTTGGCCTAGAAGTATTGCCTGTTTTAAATAAAATAGATTTGCCGTCAGCTGAACCGGAAAGGGTGGCTGAAGAAATTGAAGAAATCATTGGTATTGAAGCTATTGAGGCGCCTCAAATCAGTGCGAAAACAGGATTGGGCGTTGACCAAGTTTTAGAGCAAATTATTCGTGATGTACCCCCGCCTAAAGGTGACGCTGACGCACCGCTACAAGCACTCATTATTGACTCATGGTTTGATAATTATTTGGGTGTTGTCTCGTTGATTCGTGTGGTGAATGGTGTAATTAAAAAGAAACAAAAAATCAAAATGATGTCCTCTAATGATGTCTTTTTGGTGGATCAAGTAGGTGTTTTCACGCCTAAAAGAAAAGTGCTGGATACTCTTTACCCCGGTGATGTGGGCTTTATGGTTGCGGGCATTAAAGACATTTATGGCGCCCCTGTCGGCGATACCATTACCTTTGCTAATCGACCGGCAGAAGAGTCATTGCCGGGCTTTAAAACAGTGCAAGCTCGTGTGTTTGCAGGGTTATTCCCATCCAGCTCCAATGACTATGAGAACCTCCGAGAAGCGCTAAATAAACTAAAGCTTAACGATGCTTCCTTGGATTACGAACCAGAAACATCCGATGCGTTGGGCTTTGGTTTCCGCTGTGGTTTCCTCGGTATGCTGCATATGGAAATTATTCAAGAGCGTCTTGAGCGTGAATATGACTTAGATTTAATTACAACCGCGCCAACTGTTGTGTATGAGGTTCTGCTTCATAATGGTGATGTGTTGGAAGTCGACAACCCCGCTAAACTTCCTGATATTTCAACTGTTAATGAAATACGTGAACCTATTATCGAAGCGCATATTTTAGTGCCTCATGAGTACCTTGGTAGCGTTATTACGTTGTGTATTGATAAACGCGGCGTACAAACAAAAATGCAGTACATGGGCAAGCAAGTGTCGTTGAGTTATGAAATGCCAATGAGTGAAGTGGTATTGGATTTCTTTGATCGATTAAAGTCGGTTAGCCGTGGTTATGCGTCGTTTGAATATGAATTTAAACGTTTCCAAGCCGAGCCTTTGGTTAAATTAGACGTGTTAATTAATGGCGATAGGGTGGATGCTTTATCTTTAATTGTGCATAAAGACATTAGCCAAAACCGTGGTCGGGAATTAGTTGAAAAAATGAAAGAACTAATCCCTCGCCAAATGTTTGACATTGCTATTCAGGCAGCTATCGGTGCGAAAATTATTGCGCGTTCTTCGGTTAAAGCGCTAAGAAAAAACGTGACGGCAAAATGTTACGGCGGCGATATTTCGCGTAAACGTAAATTGTTAGAAAAACAAAAAGCCGGTAAAAAACGCATGAAACAAGTCGGTAATGTTGAAATTCCACAAGATGCCTTCCTTGCGGTTCTCAAACTAGGAAAGGACTGATGCATTTTGATTTTTCAGCAGCATTAACACTAGCCACCTTTGTAACGGGCTTAATAGCGGGAATCTATTGGCTAATGCAACGCAAAAAGGGCAACCTTGATGAGAGTAAAGAACCTGTTTTAGTTGAGTATGCCAAGTCGTTTTTTCCAGTGTTGTTGTTTGTTTTAGTGTTACGCTCATTTATATTTGAGCCCTTTAGAATCCCGTCAAGCTCGATGATGCCAACACTCTTAATTGGTGATTTCATCTTGGTTAATAAATTCTCCTACGGTATCCGCTTACCGGTTGTTAACACTAAAATTATTAATATTGGACAACCTAAACGCGGTGATATCATGGTTTTTAGGTATCCAAAGAACCCATCATTGGATTACATCAAGCGCGTTATAGCTTTGCCTGGAGATAAGGTCGGATATTTTGATAAGCATGTGTATATTAATGGACAGCGGATTACACAAAAACCATTAGGCTTATATGAAGGTGTAGGTCAAGGTCGCAATATGACGGGCGCATTATTACAACATGAATCATTACCTAGGCAAGAGCACGATGTATTGATTATGCAAGGCCGACCTTCAATTGAAGGTGAAACTATTGTGCCGGAAGGGCATTACTTTATGATGGGTGATAACCGTGATAACAGTAACGACAGCCGTTATTGGGGTACCGTGCCTGAAGAAAACATTGTTGGTAAAGCAGTCATGATATGGATGAACTGGGATTCTGAGAATGGTGGTATTGATTGGAATAGATTAGGTTCTACAATACACTAAGGTACTGAGACGTATAATATTGACTATGAAAGGAGAACTAAGTATGGATTCATCTAAACAAAAAGGCTTTACCATGATTGGCCTGATTATGATTTTATCTCTAATTGGCATTGTTACACTCAGTGTTTTAAAGATATTCCCTGTTTATATGGAGCACTTGGCAGTTCAGACCGCTATGGAGTCGATTGAAGTAGACCAAGACTTAAAGAAAATGTCTGTTGGTCAAATAAGAGAGCTATTTAGAAAAAAACTTGATGTGAACCAAGTTACTAGTGTGAATGCCGGTAAAGCAAAAATCAATCGTTCGTTAAGTGATATTACCTTTAAAATCGAATACGAAGTACGTAAAGAATACATCAGTAACATAGATATCGTGATGTCTTTTAGTGATGAATTTGAAGTTCCCCTTTAAACATTGACATTCGAACTTAAAAAAATACAAAAAAAAATTAATGCCTCATTTGATAACCATGCGTTATTAGAGCAGGCATTAACTCACCGCAGCATAGGCAGTAATAATAATGAACGGCTGGAGTTTTTAGGCGACTCTATTTTGGGCTTTGTTGTGGCGGATGAAATTTATACGCGCTTTCCTAAGGTTGATGAAGGGGTGATGAGTCGGCTTAGGGCACATCTTGTTAACAGGGAATCCTTAGCGACTATTGCTAAAAAACTCGATTTGAGTGATGAGTTAATTCTTGGCCAGGGCGAGATGAAAAGCGGTGGGAAACACCGTTCATCTATTCTGTCTGATGCGGTTGAAGCACTTATCGGTGCTATTTATAAAGACAAAGGTCTTGAAGCGTCTAGGGCTTGGATTCTGTCTGTTTTTAAAAACCAATTAGAGTCTTTAACGTTGGAAACAGCGACTAAAGACCCTAAAACTCAATTACAAGAATACCTGCAGGCTCGAGGTATAGCCGTTCCCAAATACAATGTCATTTCTACAACGGGTTTAGATCACAATCAACAATTTAAAGTTGAATGCCAAGTTGATGGTATGGATAACCCCGTTTCTTCCACAGCATCGTCACGAAAAAAAGCAGAACAAAAGTCGGCCTCTAAAATTCTTAAACAATTAATTAAATGACAAAAAAAATTTTCAAAACAGGCTTTGTTGCCTTAATTGGTGCGCCAAATGCGGGCAAATCCACGTTATTAAATAACTTACTTAAGCGGAAAATCAGCATAACCTCTCGGCGGCCTCAAACAACTCGCCACCGTATCTTAGGCATAAAAACCACACCAACTTCGCAGGTTGTTTATGTCGATACACCCGGCATGCATTTGGGTGGTAAACGGGCGCTCAATAAGTACTTAAACAAAACAGCTGATACCAGCCTGATGGGTGTGGATGTTATTGTTTGGGTGAAAGATGACATGCAGTGGGATGATATTGATGTTTCAATTTTAGAAAAGCTTAAAACAGAAGGTGCGCCGGTTGTTTTAGCAATTAATAAAATAGATAAAATTGACAATAAAGAAGTATTGCTGCCGTTTATTCAGAAAATAAGCCTTGAGCACGATTTTAAATCTATCATTCCCATTTCGGCTTTAACGGGTAAGCAACTCGATAAGTTTGAAGAATTGCTGCTTGGTTTGTTACCTGAAGGTGAGTTGATGTTTCCTGAAGATCAGGTGACAGATAGTTCTGTACGCTTCATGACCACGGAAATTATTCGTGAAAAGCTGATACGACGTTTAGGTCAAGAAATCCCGCATTCTTTGAGTATCACCATTGATCAATTTAAAGTTGAAAAAAACATCACCCGTATTTATGCGGTGGTTTGGGTTGAACGTGACGGGCAAAAAAACATTGTTATTGGCGACAAGGGTGCTGGCTTAAAAGACACTGGCACACAGGCGCGATTAGACATTGAAAAACTCATAGAATCGAAGGTCTACTTAAACTTGTGGGTTAAAGTTAAAAAGAACTGGTCCGACAGCGAGCGTGATTTGATTGGCTTGGGTTATAGAGGTCTTGAGTAGTCACCTTTTTCGACGGGTTACTGAAAAATAATGAGCCGAGTTGATCAACAAATCGGCTTTATTTTAAAAAGCCAAGCGTTCAAAGAAACCAGCGTCATACACCAAGTTTTCACACCAGAATTTGGCGTGTTGTCGCTCATTTCCAAAGGTTCTCGTTCCAAACGCTCAAAATATGGCAGTTTACTTCAAGCATTTCGGCCACTGTCGCTTTCTTGGGTGGGTCAGTCAGAACTTAAAACGCTCACTGGCTGTGAGGAAAGCGATGAGTATGAGCAACTCAAAGGCAACGCCTTGTATTGCGGCTTTTATGTGAATGAGTTGATTCTGAATTTACTCCATAAACATGATGCACACCCAGAGCTTTTTCATGCATACCAAAACGTACTTCGAGGTCTGCTGGAGGAATCTACATTAGAAGCCTGTCTACGGCAGTTTGAGAAAGTCTTATTCGATGAAATTGGCTATGGCCTAGCGTTGGAATATGAAGCTGATGGCGGTACGCCTATCCAGATGGAACGCTTATATTGTTTCAAGCCGGGGTATGGTTTTGCGGTTCAATCTGGCAATAACAGGTCAAATGTTATTTCAGGTAGCGCCTTAATCAACCTTAGAAACAATCAATTGAGTGATAAAATTGAGTTATTGCAAGTAAAGCGCATGATGCGACAGTTAATTGATGATCAATTGGATGGTAAAATACTCAAAAGTCGCGCTTTATTCGTTTAATTCAGCTTACATAATTATGCATAAGAACCCTATTTTACTCGGCGTTAACATTGATCATGTTGCCACATTAAGAAATGCTCGCGGAACGGATTATCCGTCACCTCTTGATGCAGCTTTTGTCGCCGAAAGAGCCGGTGCAGATGGTATTACAATTCACCTGCGTGAAGATCGTCGGCATATTAAAGATCAAGATGTGCTCGATATTGTGTCCAATATTCATACGCGTTTGAACTTAGAGTTAGCCGTAACCGATGAAATGATTGATATTGCTTGCGCCGTCAAGCCGGTGTCGTGCTGTTTAGTGCCTGAAAAACGTGAGGAACTGACAACCGAAGGAGGTTTGGATGTTGTTGGTAACTTTAATCGCTTAAAACAAGTCTGTTCTACATTATCGTCAGCCGGTATTTTAATTTCGCCGTTCATTGATCCCGACAAAGAGCAAATTGACGCGGTGAAAGAAGCGGGGGCAACGTTGTTGGAGTTGCATACGGGTTGTTATGCTGATGCGAACTCTGAAAAGGAACAAGCAAAAGAACTAGAGCGTTTGCAGCAAGCGGCGTCCTATGCGCATAGCAAAGGCTTGCAAGTTAATGCAGGGCACGGGCTACATTTTTATAACGTCGAGGCTATTGCAAGAATCCCTGAAATCATTGAGCTTAACATCGGTCACTCCATTATTGCGCGTGCTGTTATCACGGGTTTAGCTGAGTCGGTTAAAGAAATGAAGACGTTGATGCGACAAGCACGGCGTGATTAGCGAGCAAGGCTTGTGAAGTTTGCATTAGGCGTTGAATACGATGGTAGCCGTTACCATGGCTGGCAACGGCAAAAAAACACCCCGTTAACTGTTCAACAGGAAGTAGAGAAAGCATTGTCTGTTTTGGCTGCTCATGCTGTTTCAGTAACCTGCGCTGGGCGTACCGATGCGGGTGTTCATGCGTTTGAACAAGTGATCCATTTTGAAACAGATAAAGTGAGAGAAATGCATCATTGGGTATTGGGTGCTAACTCTAATTTACCCGCCGATATTAGAATTGTCTGGATTAAAGAAGTGAGCCAAGACTTTCATGCGCGCTATTCTGCAACCGCGCGCTATTACCGTTATGAAATTCTCAATAGATGGGTTAAGTCAGCATTATACCGACACCACATTTCAACAATTTTTCAGCCTTTAGACAGCGATTTGATGCAAGAAGCTGCAAATGATTTAATCGGGGTGCATGATTTTTCATCGTTTAGAGCGCATGGTTGTCAGGCGAAATCGCCAATAAAGAAGATGCATTCGATATCTATTGTGCGCAGTAATGATAAAATCATCATTGATATCATTGCCAGTGCTTTTTTACACCATATGGTCAGGAATATAGTCGGTACCTTATTACCGGTTGGGCTCAGCGAAAAGCCCACAACGTGGCTTCGAGATGTATTAGATGCTAAAGATCGCAAAGAGGCCGGTGCAACGGCAGTTCCAAATGGTTTGTATTTTAAGGGTGTTTATTACCCCAAGCGATTTGGTATTAAGGCGCAAAGTGCTTTTGAGCCCTATGCGGATGCAATGGAAATTAAACCAACGGTTAACTAGAAAATGTCACCAAGAGTACGTGTTAAAATTTGCGGGATTACACAAGTTGAAGACGCTTTAGCAGCGGTAAATGCAGGTGTTGATGCCTTGGGTTTTGTATTTTACGAAGGCAGTGCTCGGAATGTAACGGGGCTTGAAGCCGGTAATATAATAAGTAAAATACCACCATTTATCAGTAAAGTAGCGTTATTTGTTAATCCAAGTTATGAATATGTTCGTGATGTTTTAAAGGCATCTTCAATCGATGTTCTTCAGTTTCATGGCGATGAGGATGAGGCGTTTTGCAGTTCGTTTGATAAGCCCTATATGAAAGCTATTCGTATGCAAGAAGCAACCGATCTTAACGAAGTCTCGGCAACCTATCACACGGCCTGTGGTTTGTTGATAGATGCTTTTGATAGCGCTCAATACGGCGGTACAGGTAAAACATTTGATTGGGGTTTGATACCTAGCAAATGTTCTTTGCCATTGATTTTAGCGGGCGGGTTAACAACTGAGAATGTTCATGAAGCCATTTGTTCAACGACGGTATACGCGGTTGATGTGAGCAGTGGCGTCGAAAAAAGTAAAGGTGTGAAAGATCACACGTTAATACAACAATTTATGCATGAGGTAAAACGTGCCAATCAGTAACAAACCAAAACAAGCAGCAGTTAAAGATTACGATTTTCCAGACGAAGCAGGTCATTTCGGCCCTTATGGTGGCTTGTTCGTTGCTGAAACACTGATGGAGTCTATCGAAGAATTAAATGCTGCTTACACGAAATTCATGCAAGACCCTGAATTTTTGGCAGAGCTAGATGCCGACCTACAGGATTATGTTGGGCGGCCTTCTCCAATTTACCATGCGGAACGTTTAAGCCGTGAAAATGGCGGTGCTCAAATCTATCTGAAAAGAGAAGACTTGAACCACACGGGTGCCCATAAGATTAACAACACCATTGGCCAAGCATTACTGGCTAAACGTATGGGTAAGACTCGAATTATTGCGGAAACAGGGGCAGGGCAACATGGCGTTGCAACGGCGACAGTGGCTGCGCGTTTAGGTTTGGAATGCGTTGTGTATATGGGCGCAGAAGATATTCAACGCCAATCGCCGAATGTATACCGCATGCGTCTACTGGGCGCCACAGTGGTGCCGGTTACATCGGGTTCGCAAACACTTAAAGATGCGTTAAATGAAGCCTTGCGTGACTGGGTGACCAATATTGATAACACGTATTACATTATTGGCACTGTAGCGGGGCCGCACCCATACCCAGCCATGGTGAGAGATTTTCAAACCATCATCGGCCGTGAAGCCCGTGAACAGATGTTAGCTAAAACAGGTGCGTTACCCGATGCTTTGGTCGCTTGTGTTGGTGGTGGCTCAAATGCCATAGGTTTGTTCCACCCCTTTATTGGTGATGACGATGTAGCCATTTATGGTGTTGAAGCCGCTGGTTTAGGAATAGAAACAGGCAAACATTCTGCACCGCTTTGTGCAGGCAAACCGGGTGTGCTACATGGAAATAGAACCTATCTAATGGCCGATGAAAACGGTGAAATTATGGAAACACACTCTATTTCAGCTGGTTTAGATTATCCAGGCGTTGGGCCAGAGCATTCATGGTTGAAAGATATTGGACGAGCTGAATACGTTAATATTAATGATGATGAGGCACTAGCAGCCTTTCATAAGCTCACACGGGTTGAAGGTATTATCCCCGCGTTAGAGTCAAGCCATGCCGTTGCTTACGCAACAAAATTAGCCAAAACAATGGATAAAGAACAGGTGATTTTAGTCTGCTTATCAGGACGTGGCGATAAAGATATTTTCACCATCGCAAAAATCGAGGGGATTGAGCTGTGAGCCGTTTAGAGCAATGCTTTCAAGAACTCAAGGCTGCCAATAAAAAGGCGTTAGTACCTTTTGTTACAGCCGGTGATCCGAATGCTACATTTACCTTAACGTGCATGCATGAGATGGTAAAAGCTGGAGCGAACATCATTGAATTAGGCGTGCCATTTTCAGACCCAATGGCTGATGGACCGGTGATTCAAAAAGCCAGTGAACGAGCGCTTGAAGCAGGTATGTCGTTAAAAGGCGTGATAGAAATTGTACGTTTGTTTAGACAAACCGATCAAACAACGCCAGTGATTCTAATGGGCTACTTAAACCCCATAGAATTTATGGGCTATGAAGTATTTGCTGAAAAAGCAGCACAAGCGGGTGTCGATGGCGTGTTAACGGTTGATATTCCACCGGAAGAAAGCGCTGATTTAATTAAGGCTTACGATAAACACGATATTGCCCCCATCTTTTTATTATCTCCCACCAGTAATGAAATCCGGATTAAAAAAATTGTAGCTGTTGCAAAAGGTTATATTTATTATGTTTCATTAAAAGGGGTAACGGGCGCGGGACACCTTGAATTAGATGATGTGCAAAGCAAGCTAACACAGATCAAACAGCACACAACATTACCAATAGCGATTGGCTTTGGTGTTAAAAATGCCGATATTGCCGCCAATATTGCTAAAATAGGCGATGGCGTCGTCGTGGGCAGTGCTTTGATTAACTGTATAACTGAGCACTCAGGTGATGAGCAACAAGGGCGCCAAGCCATTTCAACGATGCTAAGCGAGATGCGAGCAGCAATGGATACGGCAACACAATAACGAAGGTTAGGTGATATATGAGTTGGTTTGAAAATTTAATACCCGATGGCATAAAGTTAAAAAGTAGAGCCAAAGGCTCCGTACCTGAAGGTTTGTGGTGCAAATGCGATAGTTGCCATAGTGTGCTGTATAAAACAGATTTAGAGAGCAATTTACATGTTTGCCCTAAATGTGATTACCACCAACGTTTATATGGCCGTCGTAGGCTAGATTCGTTTTTAGATGAAGCGGGGCGTGAAGAAATTGGTGCAGATGTCCGCTCGCTTGACCCATTAAAGTTCAAGGACAGTAAAAAATATAAAGATCGTCATGCAGCGGCGGTAAAAGCAAGCGGCGAAACAGATGCTTTGGTCGTGATGAAAGGCAAGGTCTTGGAAATGGATCTGGTTGCGGCAGCGTTTGATTTTTCATTTATGGGTGGTTCAATGGGCTCGGTTGTCGGTGAGCGTTTCGTTCAAGCCGTCAATGCCTCAATAGAATTTAATATACCGTTGGTTTGCTTCTCGTCTAGTGGTGGGGCACGGATGCAAGAGTCGCTGTTTTCGCTATTCCAAATGGCTAAAACCAGCGCTGCGTTAGCAAAGTTAGCGGATAAAAAAATACCGTTTATTTCTATTCTAACAGACCCAACAATGGGCGGTGTTTCTGCTAGTTTAGCGATGTTGGGCGATGTTCACATTGCCGAACCTAATGCGTTGATTGGCTTTGCAGGGCAGCGCGTTATTGAGCAAACGGTTAGCGAAAAATTGCCCGAAGGATTTCAACGTGCAGAGTTTTTATTAGAACATGGCGCCATCGATATGATCATTGACCGCAGAGAGATGCGGACAACAGTGACGGAGATTTTATCGCTGCTTCACGCGGGGCACCATTCTTTGGAAAGCACAGAATCGGCGAACATTTAAAGAGTTTAAGTTTATTAATAAACTTCATGCATTATCCTCACTAGAGGATTGGTTGTCTTGGCAAGAGACTGGCCATGTGAAGGAAATTGACTTGGGTTTGGAGCGTGTTTCATCCGTATGGGAACGCCTTCAAACTGAATCACAAAACCCTATTTATACCATCACAGTTGCCGGTACAAATGGCAAAGGCTCAAGTGTGGCGCTGTTAGAATCCATTCTGCTGGCTGAAGGTTATACGGTCGGTGTGTACAGTACACCGCACCTTGTTAGCTATAACGAACGAATACGACTGAATGGAAAGTCGGCGACTAACGAGCTGATAACGTCCGCTTTTAGCCTAATTAATCAAGCACGTGGAACCACAAGCCTCAGCTATTTTGAATTCGGTACACTGGCGGCTCTCTCGATCTTTGAACAGCAACACGTTGATATTCAGATTCTTGAAGTGGGCTTAGGCGGCCGGCTTGATGCCGTTAATATCATTGATGCAAACGCCGCACTGGTTACCAGTATTGATATTGATCATGTTGATTGGTTGGGTGATGATCGTTCTAAAATAGCGCTTGAAAAGGCTGGGGTGTTTAGGCCAAACCAGAAAGCCGTATGCTCTGAAAGCACCGTTCCAAAAAGCTTACTTGAGTATGCTTCTGAATTAAAAACAGATTTAAAAGTAGCTGGTGTTGATTTTAAAACTGATATTAATCAGGGCGATTGGGCCTTGTTAATGATTGAAGGTTCGTCAGTTATTTACCCTAACCCAGCATTAAAAGGGCAGCACCAGATTCAAAATGCAGCTGGCGTTATAAGTCTTTTAGGGCATATTTCTAAGGAACTTCCAGTGAAACAAGCCTGTATTGAATATGGTTTGCGGCATGTATTTTTAGCGGGTAGGTTACAAAAGATAGGCATGGAACCAGATGTTTACTTAGACGTGGCTCATAATCCAGAGTCGGCCATTGCCCTAGCCAGATTTCTTAAAGCACAAGCATGCGTCGGTTCAATTCACGCTGTTTTTTCAATATTATTGGATAAGGATGTAGAAGAGGTGGTTAAGCCTTTTATCGGGCTTATTAATCACTGGTATATTGCACCATTAAGTTCCAACAGGTCTCAAAAAGTCGATGTATTAAATCAGCTTATCAGTACGAAGTTAGAGCAAGAATGTTTGCAATATGAATCAATCCAAAAGGCTTTCGAGTCGGCTAAACGTTTGGCAACAAAAGAAGATTTAGTTATATGTTTTGGCTCGTTTTATGTAGTCGAAGCGTGTTTAGAAGCGCTATAATAAGAAATAGAAACCTCCCAATAACAGTTTAATAGCTTCTTATGGAACAACCTCTAAAACAACGTTTAATTGGCGCCATTATTCTTATTTCCTTAGCTATTATCTTTGTCCCTATGCTCATTGGACAAAAGCCAACGGAATCTGATGTTATATCCATCGACATTCCAAAAGCCCCAAAAGATTTAGACTCTCGAATATTAGCCTTGCCAGAACAAGAAATTGAGATGGTGGCTAAGGTTACAATTTCTGACAAGGGTGGCGTTAAGGTAATTAAAGCGACTATACCAGAGCCTCCTAAAATGAAACCGGTAGAAGGTATAACCGCTTGGGTTGTTCAAGTGGGTAGTTTTTCAGACCAAAAAAATGCAGACGCGCTATCTGATAAGTTAAAAAAGTTGGGATATACTGCGTTTGTTGAACAATCAGCTGTAAAACAGGGTGACA
>JBDOOJ010000021.1:0-7810 GCA_039830885.1 Cycloclasticus sp. | reverse complement strand
GTTAGCTTTTTATTAATTAACGATTTATAAGGAAGGGAAGAATGAGTTCAAAAATTATTTACACACTGACAGATGAAGCTCCGCTACTGGCGACGTGCTCGTTATTGCCCATTATTAAAAGATTCGCCGCTGCAGCGAACATTGATGTTGAGTTAAAAGATATTTCGCTGGCCACACGAATTTTGTCTGCATTTTCAGATAAATTACCCGCAGATCAACAAGTTGAGGATGCGTTGTCTGAGTTGGGCCGTTTAACTCAAGACCCCAATACCAATATTATTAAGTTGCCTAACATTAGTGCATCTATTCCACAGTTAAAAGACGCGATTAGTGAGCTGCAAAAGAAGGGTTTTGGTATCCCAAATTATCCTGAAGACCCACAAACTGATGAAGAAAAAGATGACCTAACACGCTATGCGAAAACATTAGGCAGTGCGGTTAACCCAGTGCTGCGTGAAGGCAATTCTGATCGTCGCGCACCACCAGCTGTTAAGGATTATGCGCGTAAAAACCCGCATTCAATGGGCAGGTGGAGTCAAGCATCTCGTACGCACGTTTCGCACATGCATTTTGGTGATTTTTATGCGGGAGAGAAAAGTTTAACGCTTGATAAAGCCTGTAATGTAAAAATTGAGTTTGTTGCTAAAGATGGTGTGGTGACGGTGTTGAAAGAAAAAGTATCCTTACTCAAAGGTGAAATTATAGACAGCATGTTTATGAGTAAAAAAGAGTTATGTAAGTTTCTTGAAGAAGAAATGAATGACTCAAAAGAAACCGGTGTGATGTTCTCGTTCCATGTAAAAGCTACGATGATGAAGGTATCTCATCCGATTGTGTTTGGTCATGCCGTGAAGATTTATTACAAAGACATGTTCGAAAAACACAGTGAGCTATTTGAAAAATTAGGCGTCAATGCGAACGATGGTTTAAGCAGTGTCTATGGTCATATTGAAAATTTGCCGGCGTCAATCAAAGAAGAAATATTAGCAGACATGCACGCGTGCTATGAAAACCGCCCAGAATTGGCGATGGTGGATTCAGCCAAAGGTATTTCAAACTTACATACGCCCAATGAAGTGATTGTTGATGCGTCTATGCCAGCGATGATTCGTGCGGGCGGTAAAATGTGGGGGCCGAACGGCAAGTTACAAGACACGAAGGCGGTGATGCCGGAAAGTACCTTCGCAAGAATTTATCAAGAAATCATTAACTTCTGTAAAACACACGGGGCCTTTGACCCAGCAACAATGGGCAGCGTTCCTAATGTAGGCCTAATGGCTCAAAAAGCAGAGGAATACGGTTCACACGATAAAACGTTTGAAGTGCAGGGTGATGGCAATATTCGCATTGTTGACGATGAAGGCGTCACGTTATTGGATATGGATGTTGAAGAGGGTGATATTTGGCGAATGTGCCAAGTAAAAGATGCACCGATTAAAGACTGGGTGAAATTAGCCGTTTCACGGGCAAGGTTGTCGGATACGCCTGCCATCTTTTGGTTGGATGAATACCGGCCACACGAGCACGAATTGATTGTGAAAGTTGAACGTTATTTAAAAGACCATGATTTAACGGGTTTGGACATTAAGATTAAGTCGCAGACAAGGGCTATGCGTTATACCTTGGAGCGAATTATACGTGGCTTTGACACCATTTCTGTTACCGGAAATATTCTGCGTGATTACCTAACTGATTTATTCCCGATTTTAGAGTTGGGAACCAGTGCAAAAATGTTATCCGTTGTGCCCTTAATGAAAGGCGGCGGTTTGTTTGAAACGGGTGCTGGTGGCTCTGCGCCTAAGCACGTTAAACAGCTTGTTGAAGAAAACCACTTGCGTTGGGATTCACTCGGTGAATTTCTTGCGTTGGGTGCTTCTCTCGAAGACCTAGGCATTAAGCAAGAGAATACTAAAGCCCTCATCTTAGCTAAAACGCTGGATCAGGCTACGTCTGAGTTACTAGACAATGGTAAATCGCCTTCACGTAAAACGGGTGAGCTTGATAATCGAGGTAGCCATTTCTACTTAGCGCTGTATTGGGCAACGGCGTTGGCTGCGCAAACGGAAGACGCTGAACTACAAGCGCATTTCAAACCATTGGCAAAAGTGCTATCAGATAATGAAGAAGCGATAGTCAATGATTTAACAACGGACCAATGGCACTCTGTTGATATTGGTGGTTATTATTTGGCAGATAGAGCTAAAACGGTGGCCATTATGCGCCCATCAAAAATATTTAACGATGCGCTAACGTCGTTAGCTTAACAGTAAGCGAATGAAAAGAACCTGGAGTCATTTCGTTGGCTTCAGGTTTTTATTTACCCTTAGTTCGTAACGATTGCACCGTAAAATATTTTGGCTTTACTTTATTTGAGTTAATAACTGTTTTCATTTTTAAGGTGGTGCAGTGGTTGGCTTGAACATCGACCATTGAAATTAAAGAAGGAATAGCGACACCAGAGCCTTTGTTTTGCTCTAAGTGATAATCGGGGTGAGAAAAACCAGCAATAGCAACGCGCCATATTTGACCATTTCGGTCGTAATTACTGCCAGCAATAGCAATGTGCGTTTGCGCATCAATATAAAACACGCGTTTGGATAAAGGGTGGTTGTCAATATTCGGTACGGCCTCAAGTAAATAAGTCTTACGGAGCTGCCAAGGAACGTTAGGAAAGCAATGCCCTTTGCCATGGAAGTCGCCAAAATAGTATGTGGATTCGTCAAGATTACTCGGCCGCAGCAGCTTGTCATGCTTATAAAAAGGCGTTAATACCTCTTTAGTGCCAAGATAACGCCAGCGCATATCTTTTATCCGGCCGTTGTAACCCAAAAAATCCTCAATCATGATGTCACTGCCTAAAAAAGCATCGGTTGTTTGCCCGGCTGGCAAACGTCTAACACGACGTTGAACAGACAGGTATAACCACGACCTTTCTCGAGCACTGTCATCCTCAAGGCGGTGGACAAGCAGCTGTGTATTTTTTATGTCGAAAGGTTGTTTTGCGAGTAGATAAATCCCATTAAAAATACCCGCAGGGTTTTTAGGTAAGTTAGGCGTGGGGGAAAGGGTTGTGCGGTATTTATAGCGCAGGGTCATACCGATGAATGAAATGGTTCGTTCAATTTTGTCGTTGTTCATGTCGCGATATTCCCAAATAAAAGGATCGACGATTGAGGTGTCACCCCCATAGGCATAACGCATGTTCCAGGCTATCTTTAAACCTGCCAATGGGTCATTTAAGCTAGGTTCTTCGGTGAAAGGTAACCCGCCTTGGTAATTTAACAAACGGCCGGTGCCAACTTCAACTTGGGCAGCACCCTCGAACTGTTTTGTTTGCTTTAGAAAAACAGCATTTTGTTGAATATCAAAATATTCACCAACGTTAATGACGAGGTCTTTTTTTCGTATTAAATCGATAACTGACGCATCAATAAAGTCACTGTACTGGCTTACATTGCTGTCGTTGATTAATGTGCCGGTTGAAGGCGCTTGTTGAGCATAAGTACTAAACGTTGAAAAAATTAATAATAAAACACTTGCTAGGTATTTCATGCGGTTTATTTTGAACCTTTTAAAAGAGGCGCTGTTGAGGCTCTACAGGATGGATTTTTTTGTGCGTGATCTAGCAATGCTTGATAGCTGTCTCCGTGGGTGGGAAAGTGTGCAACGCCAATTTTAGCGTTAAGTTTTATCGACGAGCCATCTGATAATTGAATGGCTTCAGCCAATTCATTTTTTAATTTTTCAACAAGAACTTCGGCGTGCTGTCCGCTAGTTTCAATTGAAAGGTTAGCGAAATTCATGCCATCTAGGTGTGCATAAATGTCTGACTCCCGTGCTTTAGACAGTAACCGTTCGCTGATGGCAGCGAGCGCCAGGTTGTTTTGCTGGTTATTGATGTCACTGACTTGCGAGTCAAAGGCAATGAATAACATCGTCGCTTTGGCGTTAGTTCGGACGCTGAATTCAAGTAATTCTTTGGTTTGCTCTTCAAACGCAGTCTGATTAGGCAGTCTTGATGTGCTTTTTTGATTGTCTGTTTGCATAAGGCTCATTTAATTAAATCTGGTTGGATATCTTAAGAATGGCAGAAGATTAAGAATTTACTAGGTAAGGCGCTAAAAATAGTTCGAAAATTTTGCTTTATTTACGTGTGGCAAATTGTCGCAGGGGGTCGTTGTATTTAGGTGATGCTGTTAAAGTAAGTCAAGCTGAGGAGACGGTACGTTTTTCAGCTTTTTTATTTACAAATAATCATCAGCATGACCGATATAGAAAACCCATCACATTTACTGGCTGCAGCCTTAAAGCGGTTGCTTTCGTTGCGAGCCTGCAACATCGGCGGCCAAGTGATTGCAATATTGGCCGCTGTTTATTATTTGGACATGTCTTTGCCGATAGAGTCATTGGTGGTTATTTTGGCCAGTTTAATCGCATGGAGTGTGCTGACGTTATTTTTATTCAAGCAGAGAAGTAACATCACCGATAAGCTTTTCTTTTTGCAATTGTCGGTTGATGTGTTGGCGTTAACGGCGATGCTTTATTTTACAGGGGGTGCGACTAATCCTTTTGCGTGGTTTTTGTTGGTTCCTCATAGCATTGCATCCACCTTATTATCTCGTCGTTACGTGTGGCTAATGGCCTTGCTAACGTCACTGTCATATACGTTAATTGTATTTTTTTATACGCCGCTGGTTCATTTGGGTCACCAGATGGAAATGGGCATGAATGAGCATTTCCAAGATCACGTCATCGGTATGTGGATTGGTTTTGTTCTGTCGACGGTATTGATGGCACATTTCGTTGCGGGCATGGCGGAGTCTTTACGTAAAAGAAACGCTCAAGTTTTGCGGTTACGGGAGCAAATGTTTCGTGATGAACGACTCGTTGCGTTAGGGACGCTGGCAACCAGTGCAGCACACGAGCTAGGTACGCCATTGGGTACGATGGATGTATTGACCCATGAGTTGGCGTTAGAGCTAGAACAAGCCAGCGATACATCGGTTGGTAAAAAGCTGACCATGATTAAAGGGCAAATTAAACGTTGTAAGGCCGTGTTATTAAGCATTACGAAAACAGCGGTGGATTATAAATATGACTCAGGCCAGCTAATGACAGCAGAAGCATATTTAGACACCGTGATCACGCAATGGAAAATTTCAAATTTAGATGTCGGCTTTAATTTGAGAATAAAAGGCAAAGCGCCATTGCCGAATGTTATATCAGACACCGGCTTAACGCGTGCCTTGGTTAATGTGTTGGATAATGCTGCGCAAGCATCACCGCATTTTGTGTGCCTAGAGCTTGATTGGAACGTAGACAACCTCAACATCGTAATAACCGATGAAGGTGACGGTATGGCGGTTGAACAGTTGGATAAACTGGGTAAACACCCTATGACCTCGAAAGAAGAAGGCCTGGGTATTGGCCTTTATTTAACCAAGGCAACAATAGAAAAATTGGGTGGGAGCATTGAGTGGCAAAATAGGCAACTCAACGGTGTTGAAGTGTCGATTAAGCTGCCGTTAGCGCTAAAGGGCATTTAAATGATGAAAGATAATCAACAACGCATACTGATTATTGACGACGACGAGATATATTGCTCCGTCTTGTGCGATGCTTTTACGCGGCGAGGCTTCGACGTGGCGTTTGCATGTGATGAGCAACAGGCGATTGAGCAAATAGAGCGTTTTGAACCTGAATTGGCGGTGGTGGACTTACGCTTAGAACAAAGCTCAGGTTTACATTTAATTAAGCGCTTAAAAGACAATGATGAAAACACTAAGATCATCATGTTGACGGGCTATGCCAGCATTGCTACAGCGGTTCAAGCGGTCAAACTTGGCGCCATTCAGTACCTTACAAAACCAGCCAATGCGGATGAAATTTTAGCCGCGTTGGGGCAAAGCAATCCAGACGTGGATGTAGAACCATCGCAGCAACCGTTGTCGGTTAAACGTTTGGAGTGGGAGCACATGCAGAAAATCTTGCTCGAATGCGAGGGTAATATTTCAGAAGCGGCGAGGCGCTTAAATATGCACCGCCGAACGTTACAAAGAAAATTGGCCAAACGCCCCGTTAGGCAGTAGGTACTATAAGCCGCGTTGCCAAGGTGGAATAAGCGGTGTTTCCCCCTGGCTAGCGGCATTAAGCTGAGCCAACAAAAGTTCTCGGTCAATAGGTAATATACCTTTTAAGGGCAAGGCGTTAGACGCGTGATTAGAACGGAAGGTAAGAGGTTGTTTCGGGTCGGCTAGAGAGACGAGCAGTGTTTGCTCTTGTAGAAGCTCCACATCACTTTGCGGCGTGTATTGTCTCCCTTGTCGGTTGAACTTTTCCATAAACTCATCCCGTATATCGTCGCCTAAGGTTAACTGCAGCGTCGATAAATAGGTGAGATGTAATGCGTTAACAAGGTCTGCTGTTTGCTCAATGTGTTCTTGCCAATGCTGCTGCCCACCTAAGCCTAAAATAACAGTGGCTGACACCTGCATGCCAGCATCCAATGCTTTTTGTAAACCCGTCTTCATTTTGCTGGGCGTGGCGCCTTTGGTGATGCATTTCAGTAAGCTGGCGCTGCCTGTTTCAATGCCGTAATACAACAGTGTTAAACCGGCATTTTTTAACCGCGCTAATTCATCTGCTGTTTTAGTCATCAAATTGTTCGGCAGGGCATAACTGCTAACGCGTTCAAGCATCGGCAAACTACTGTATAGCGCATCAAGTATTTCAATCAGGGTCTCTGTGTTACGGTACAAGGCATCGCCGTCAGCTAGAAACACGCGCCGTGTGCCAGGCTGTGAAACGGCTGTTGAACGAATATCGTTGAGTACGACATTTAATGGTTTTTCACTGAATGATTTTTCACGGTACATCGAGCAAAAGCTGCACCGGTTGAAGCTGCAGCCCTCAGTGATTTGAAAAATCAAGCTGCTGGCTTCAGAAGGAGGGCGATACAAAGGGTAGCTGTAATTCATACGGGTGCGATGACGTTGACTTAATTGTGTAAAACTTCATTGTCCCTGCTTGATTGATGGAACGCAATGATGGACAATCCTCATCCTAATTTACACTAACGAACAATGGTGACTCATGTCGGTCCCCTCGCAACGTGAAGTCGTGAACTCCGCCAGGCCCGGAAGGGAGCAACGGCAGCGACGGAATCGTGTGCCGGGGTGTGGCTGGCATGAGTTACCACCCATTCTGTTCTTTATCTTCTCCTCTAAAAATCGTACAAATAAGCAACGCTTTGTTACCCTATTGAACCTATGAGTTATAAAGTATTTGCAAGAAAATGGCGCCCGTTAAATTTTGCTCAAGTCGTCGGGCAAGAACATGTCGTGCGCGCCTTGGTGAATGGTCTTGAGAGTGACCGCCTTCATCATGCCTACTTGTTTACTGGTACACGTGGCGTGGGTAAAACGACCATTGCACGGGTATTAGCCAAAGCGCTAAATTGCCCTCATGTGCTGGCCGCCGAACCGTGTGGTAAGTGTGATACGTGTTTAGACGTTGACCAAGGGTGTTACCCCGATTTAATTGAAGTGGATGCTGCGTCTAGAACCGGCGTTGATGACACGCGCGATTTATTAGAAAACGTTCAATACGCACCCAGTCGCGGAAAATACAAGGTCTACTTAATTGACGAAGTTCATATGTTTTCAAAAAGCAGCTTTAATGCGCTGTTGAAAACATTAGAAGAACCACCAGAGCACGTCAAATTCCTACTCGCAACAACCGACCCGCAAAAAATGCCGGTGACCGTTCTGTCGCGTTGCTTACAATTTAATTTAAAACGCTTGTTGCCGAA
>JBDOOJ010000083.1:0-27689 GCA_039830885.1 Cycloclasticus sp. | reverse complement strand
CATAAAATTATTGATGACGCTGCGATCAATATTGTTAAACTGGCAGCACCTTTCGCGCCATTGCCAATAGACCTTCAAAAAGAAGTGGATATTTTGGTGATTACTCGAACATGGCAATTTTTAAACGAGGGTTCGTTAAGAACGAGATGACATCAGCAATGAATACCAATAATTATTTAACAAACAACTTCCTTATCGCTATGCCAAGCCTAGAGGGCGATGACTTTTCGAAATCGATCACCTACCTATGCCAGCATGACGAGGACGGCGCGCTAGGCCTTGTTATTAACAAACCACATACCATGACGATGAGCGCTATTTTTGATCAGCTAGCCATTAAGGCAATCAATCCGGACGTGGCGAAGATTCCGTTGTTTATGGGCGGCCCTGTGCAACCTGAACGTGGGTTTGTATTGCATACGCCGGTTGGTAATTGGGATTCCAGCTTGAAAGCGAATGAAGAGTTTGCATTGACCAGTTCAAAAGATATTCTCATTGCGATTGCTGAGAATAAAGGCCCTGAGAAATGGTTGGTTGCCCTTGGCTACGCAGGTTGGGGTGCGGGGCAATTAGAGCAAGAGATTCAACGCAATGCTTGGCTACATGGCGAAGCAGAGCAGCATATTATTTTCGAAGAGCCTGTTATGCAGCGATGGGAGCTGGCGGGCCATAGGATTGGTATTGATATCAGCTTAATGAGTACAGACGCAGGCCATTGTTAATGGCCATTTGCCTTGGGTTTGATTACGGGGTGAAGAAAATAGGCGTGGCTGTGGGCGATACAGAAACGAATATAGCCAATGCCATTGCAACGGTTCGAGCGGTTAGGCAAAAAACCGGTTGGGATGAAATAACAAAATTGATTGAAACCTGGCAGCCAAAAAAAATAGTGGTGGGTATTTCGCATCAAGAGGATGGCAGTGATAATGAAGTGACGCCAAAAATGATTCGTTTTTCACGTCAATTAGAAGGCCGTTACCAATGCCCCGTTGAGTTATTTGATGAAGCGTTAACCACCTTTGAGGCAAAGCAAATGTTGTTTGATGAGGTAGGGGTGAGTGCCGATAAGTTATGGAAAGTGCAAGACGAGTTGGCCGCCCAGCTTATTTTACAAAGCTGGCTAAATAATAAAGCGATAGGATAAATAACCATGGAAACAGATGTAACGTCCATCGATATAAACGCGATTATTGAGGTAATGGCGGAAGATTTAAAATCGCACATGGCACGCAATAAAATCGTAGAGCCGTTGATGATTGGTGTGCATACGGGTGGTTTGTGGGTTGCAGAAAAACTGCATGAACGGTTAGGTTTAACAAAGCCGCTTGGAGAAATTGATATTTCTTTTTACCGCGATGACTTCACGGGTATTGGTTTGAACCCCCAAGTTAAGCCAAGTAAAATACCCGGTGAGGTAGAAGGCGAGCACATTATTTTGGTTGATGATGTGTTGTATACCGGCCGAACGATCCGTGCGGCACTGAATGAAATATTTGATTATGGTCGCCCAGACAGCGTTAGCTTGGCCGTTTTGATTGATAGAGACGCGCGTGAATTACCGCTTCATGCAGACATTATTGGCTTGAAACTGGATTTATCACCCCAAAAACAGGTAAAATTGACAGGACCAGCGCCTTTAGTGCTTGAAACTAACCGGAATTGACTGATATGAGCTCTAGCAAGCAACCTGCTAGTACGTCCTTCAAAGCACCCGATAGTTCCTGTTTACAACTTGATGAACAGGGGCGGCTCCGTCATTTCCTAACGACAGAAGGCCTATCAAAAGATGTCTTGACCGAGATCATGGACGTCGCAGAATCTTTTTCAACCGTAAGCAATCAGGCCGTAAAAAAAGTCCCTGTCTTGCGCGGCAAAACCATCGTTAATTTATTTTTTGAGAACAGCACGCGAACCCGTACGACCTTTGAATTAGCCGCAAAACGTTTATCCGCGGATGTTATTACTTTAAATATTGCTACGTCGGCCGCGGCGAAAGGCGAAAGTGTTTTAGATACTATTCGAAATTTAGAGGCCATGCAGGCAGATATGTTTGTTGTTCGCCATTCAGACAGCGGCGCGGCACATTTTATTGCACGTCACGTTGCGCCACATGTTAGCGTTATTAATGCGGGCGATGGGCGGCATGCACACCCCACGCAAGCGATGCTCGACATGTTTACTATTCGCCGAGTTAAAAAAGAATTTACGAATCTTAAAGTTGCCATTATTGGTGATATTTTGCACTCACGTGTTGCGCGTTCGCAAATTCATGCACTGAATATATTAGGTGCAAAAGAGGTTCGAGTTATCGCCCCGAAAACGTTGTTACCAAGCGATGTCGATTCACTTGGCGTCCACGTATATGGTGATTTACGCAGCGGCTTGAACGATGTCGATGTGATTATCATGTTGCGTTTGCAGCGAGAAAGAATGGGCGGTGCGATGTTACCGAGTGAGCATGAATATTTTGAGTGTTTTGGTTTAACACAAGCCAAACTCGCGTACGCTAAACCGGATGTTACGGTCATGCACCCAGGCCCAATTAACCGAGGTGTCGAAATGGATGCAGCCGTTGCTGATGGCCCCCATTCAGTTATTTTGCAGCAAGTGACAAACGGCATTGCTATTCGTATGGCGGTCATGACGCTTACAATGGGCCATAACAGAGTGGGTGGCAGGTGAACATACTGATTAAAAACGGCCGAGTCATTGACCCTGTGAATGAACGTGATGCCATTCAAGATATAGCGATTTCTGGCGGTAAAATTCAGCACGTTGGCGACGTACCGGCGAGTTTTGTTGCTGATATCAGCATAGACGCCAGTGATAAATTGGTGTTGCCTGGGTTTGTGGATTTAAACGCCAGTTTAAGAGAGCCGGGTTATGAACATAAAGCAACGATAGCGAGTGAAACGAAAGCAGCGGCAGCGGCAGGTTATACAACGGTCTGTTGTTTGCCAAATACACAGCCCGTGTTAGATACACCATCGGTTGCGCAATTAGTTTTGGATAAGGCCGAGGCAGCAGGCTACGCAAAAGTCCTTCCATTGGGTGCGTTAACAGTCGCACTGGAGGGCAAAACGCTCAGTGAAATGTATGCGCTAAAAAAAGCGGGTTGCGGGGCAATGAGTCAAGCGCCAAACAGTAACCCTAATAGTCAGGTGCTTAGACGAGCACTTCAGTATGCGAGCACTCACGATATATTGGTTGTGCTTAAGCCGGAGGACACGGCAATCAAAGATGATGGTTGCATTCATGATGGCGCTATTAGCTCCAAACTGGGCTTGCCAGGTATTCCGACATCAGCAGAAACGGTAGCGATAGCGCAAATTATTGAACTGGCTGAAGAAACGGGTGCGCGAGTTCACTTAACGGGCATATCGTCTGCTAGAGCGGTGTCAATGATTGCTCGAGCACAATTTACGAATAATGCGATAAGTGCAGATGTTCATGCGCATCAAATGCATTTAACAGAATTAGATGTAGGAACATTCGATGCGAATTACCACACGTCCCCTCCTTTGCGTACAGCTGAAGACAGGGATGCTTTGATTGCCGGCGTTGTGCAAGGTGTTTTCAGTGTGAGTTCAGGCCATCGGCCGCATGAAGAAGAAGCAAAGCAAGCGCCTTTTCCGTCAACAGAATCAGGGATTTCCAGTTTAGAAACGGTCTTGCCGTTGATGCTGAAATTGGTTGTAGATGGGCTGATGGATTGGTCGCAATTAGTTAGCCGATTGGCGTCTGGACCAGCAGAGATACTAGGGTTAGAGGCCGGCAACTTATCGGTTCAATCTGCCGCGGATATCTGCATCGTAGACCCTAAAACCACGTGGTTGGTGAACGAGGATCATTGGTTCAGTCGTGGTATCAACACGCCCTTTTGGGGGCATCAAATGACGGGTCAGGTAACGCATACCTTGGTTAATGGCCGCCTAGTTTTCGAGAAATAATGCAATCAAATTACCGAAATACCATCTTCATTGAAGATGCAAAAATCCTAGTGCAGCAAGCGTTTGAAGAAGGCCAGTATGTTTTACGCGTGCATGCGCCTAAATGCGCTGAGACGGCAAAGCCTGGGCAGTTCTCGCATATTCAATGTGATCCACAGCGTTTAATGCGCCGCCCCTTATCCATAATGCGTGTGTCGGCTAATGAAGGCTGGGTGGAGTTTTTATACAAAGCCGTGGGTGAAGGGACGTTATTGCTTGCACAAAGAAAGGTCGGTGAAAGCATTAGTGTAATGGGGCCAATCGGCCGCCCGTTTGAATTAAACACAGCTAAACCTAAAGCCTTGCTGTTGGGCGGAGGTGTAGGGATCCCGCCGATGATTTGTTTATCGGAACAAATTAAAGAGCACGATGACAGTATTACGCCGACAGTTTTTATGGGGTCGGAAGTCCCATTCCCGTTTAAAAGAGAGAGCTCAGCTATTTTAATTAATGGCATCACAGAAGAGGTAAGCGACTGTCTGCCGTTACTGGAAGAATGGGGAATCCCCAGCCGCTTAGCCAGTCTGCAAGGCTATAGTGGCGTATATCAGGGGTATATTACCGATCTCGCCCGTGATTGGCTAAATGCGTTAAGTAAGCAAGAAAGAGAGGAAGTAGAAATTTATTCCTGTGGCCCAACGCCCATGCTTAAAGCCGTTGCCGCGTTAGCGAAAGAATTCGATGTGCCATGCCAAGTCTCACTTGAAGAGTACATGGCATGTGCCGTGGGTGGCTGTGCTGGTTGTGTGGTTAAAGTCACCACCGATGAAGGTGAAGCGATGAAGCGCGTTTGTGTGGACGGCCCGGTGTTTGAAGCCAATACAGTGTTTGGCTAAGGTGAAGTTTGTTTGGCTAGCCTTATTGGCGAGCTATTGCGGGTTTATATTTTTTCTATCACACCAGTCGACTTTGCAAGCACCGATGTTGTTCGCGCATCAAGATAAGCTCTTTCACGCAATGGCCTATGCAGTTTTAGGTTTCTTGGCGATGACTTATTTTAGCTGTGTGTTTGATAACTCACGACAAGCATTCGTTATTGCTATGATTTTTTCAGTGTTATATGGCGCCAGTGATGAATGGCATCAATCGTTCGTAGTAGGACGTGATGCGGATATTTTAGACTGGTTGGCCGACTGTGTTGGCGCTACCGTTGCCATCAATGTCACGGCATCTTTCAGATTGAAGGCAAGGTAGTCCGTTAAACTAGGTCTTATCCAGCATGCTTTTTACGTTCTTGAAAGCATTCGTGTAAAGTTCCTTTAAAAAAGCCACAGATGCATCGCGGTTTTCTTCTGAAACGTCAATGGATGCATGATATTTAAGTGTAGAGCCGCTGTTATTACTGACAACGCTAACCGTTCCTAAATAGTTCTCAAATGGCACATCGCCACCGACGATGGTGTAGCGGTAATACATGTCGCCTTGTTCGGTTAGCTTGTCTGAAAAAACGGCGTCATCTTGCATGGTTAGATGGCGAACAGTGCCAATGCCATTGCCTTCAATTTTGGTGTTAATAATACCGGGAAACCAAGACTGCATTGTTTCAAAGGAACCGATTAAGTCCCACGCGTTATTTGGGCTAGCATCAATATCTAGCTCAACGGATAAGGTTTCTTTCATGTTTAGCTCATGTCATTTAATGAAAAACTAATATATCAAAAATAACAATCTGTGGCCTGCCGTTTTCATACAGTATGCCGGGGGAATTAAACCAGCCGCTGTACCGGAGGTAGTTTGCTTTAGGCACGGGTCAACAACTAAAGTAAATGTAGACGCCAAACAAGTAAGTTACTTACTGTTTAATTAGTGAGGGCTAAAATATGACGACAGCTATTATGCTTTTGTGACTAAAGAACTATTTTTTCCAAACATTGTTTTGAGTTGCAAGGTATAGCGTTTCAACTTTTTTCCGTGCCCATGGCGTTTTGCGTAAAAACTTTAAGCTTGATTTAACTGAAGGCTCGCTATTAAAACAGCGGATATTAATTTGTTGGCCCAACCTTTCCCAGCCATAGTGTTCGACAAGGCTTGTCACAATAGCTTCTAAAGTTAGCCCATGAAGAGGGTCTTTGTTGTTGGTTTGATTGTTCATGTTTTCAATGGTTAGTCTAACAGGCTTCTAAGGCTTCTTGGGCGGTTAGCCAGTCCTCTTCGGTTTGCTCAACCTCGACATCAATGGTTTGTTTTTCTTTAATGATAGCAGCTAACTTAGTTTTATTATTGTCGTTGTATAAGTCGCTATCAGCAAGTTGTTGCTCTAGCTTGTGCTGTTTTGCAGACAGTTTATCGAGTTGTTTTTCAGCTTTCTTTAATGCATCACGTAGCGGTTTTTGTCGTTGCCTTTTTTGGGCTTCAGATTGTTTTCTATCTTTATTTGAACGTGAGTTGTCATTGCTTGGTGAATTATTGTCGATGACTTTCGCGTGCTCTTTAATCCAAACGGCGTAGTCATCCAAATCGCCATCAAAGGGGGTGAGTTTACCGTCGGCAACTAAGATAAATTGATCGGTAATGGTGCGTAATAAGTGACGGTCATGGGAGACGATAATCATCGCGCCGTTAAAGTCTTGTAATGCAGAACTTAAGGCGTGACGCATCTCGATGTCTAAGTGGTTGGTCGGTTCATCCAGTAACAATAAGTTGGGCTTTTGATACACTAAAATAGCCAGTGCTAAACGTGCTTTTTCGCCACCTGAAAAGGGCGCAACGGCTTCTAACGCTTTGTCGCCATTAAAGCCAAAGCCACCTAAAAAATTTCTTAACTCGCGTTCGGTGGCCTTTTTGTTGAGGCGTTGAATATGCAATAAGGGTGAGGCATTGCCGTCTAACTGCTCTAGTTGATGTTGTGCAAAATAGCCAATTTTCAGGCTTTCAGCGCAATCGATAGAGCCGCTAGAGGCTCTGTTCTGGCCCGCCAACATTTTAATAAGCGTTGATTTTCCCGCGCCGTTAGGCCCAAGCAATGCGAGCCGGTCACCGGGTTTTATTGATAGCGATACCCCGTCTAAAATAACATTTTCGCCATAAGCTAACGATGCTTTTTCTACTTTAATAAGCGGGTTGGAAACGCGTTCGGGTTGATAAAACTCGAAGTGGAACGGAGAGTCTATATGTGCTGCCGATATTAACTCCATTCGCTCTAAGGCTTTTAAACGGCTTTGTGCTTGTTTGGCTTTTGTCGCTTGCGCTTTAAAACGATCAACGTAGCTTTGCATGTGAGCACGTTCTTTCTGTTGGCGTTCAAAATTTGATTGTTGCTGTGCGAGTCGTTCGGCTCTTGCACGTTCAAATTGCGAGTAGTTGCCGGTATACAGCTCGGCACTTTGTTGTTCAATGTGCAGAATATTGCCGACAACAGCGTCTAAAAAGTCGCGATCATGCGATATCATCAGCAATGTGCCCGCGTAACTTTGTAACCATTCTTGCAGCCAAATAACGGCATCTAAGTCTAAGTGATTGGTCGGTTCGTCGAGTAATAAAATATCTGAGCGACACATCAGAGCTTTTGCAAGGTTTAAGCGGACACGCCAACCACCAGAAAAGCTGGAAACAGGGTTGTTTAAATCCGCTTGCTTAAAGCCCAACCCGCCTAATAAAATAGCCGCGCGTGAATTAGCGGTATAACCGTGAATGGTGTCTAAATCTGCGTACAACTCAGCGGCGCGGTGGCCGTCGTTTTTTTGTTCAGCCTCAGCCAGTTGTGCTTGTACTTGGCGAAGTTCGGCATCGCCATCAATCACAAATTCAATCGCGGCCTGCTCAGTAACTAAAAGTTCCTGCGCTACGTGGGCGATGATAAAACCGGATTGAATGGAAAAATCACCAGTATCAGCATGTATTTCATCCAACACCATGGCAAACAGGCTGGATTTACCGCAACCGTTAGCACCACTGATGCCAACGCGTTGCCCAGAATGCACGGTAAACGAGACGTTTTCAAACAACAGTTTAGCGCCGCGTCGAAGCGATACGTTGGTAAGTTTCAGCATGAAGTGGCTAGGATAATGTAAACGCGCATTATACCGAAAGCGCGCGCTTACATGCTTTCGCTTTATCGGCTGAGCGGAAGTTTATGCGATAATCAGTGTTTTCCACATGTTGCTTTCTTCAATGACAAACGCCTTATCTATTTTACAAAACACCTTTGGTTACGACGCTTTTAGGCCGCCACAAGATGAGATTATTGATGAGCTAGTTCAAGGTCGTGATGCGTTTGTTTTAATGCCGACGGGCGGCGGTAAGTCGCTGTGTTATCAAATTCCTGCTTTATTACGTGATGGCACGGCAATTATCGTGTCACCGTTGATTGCATTGATGCAAGACCAAGTGGATGCGCTTCAGCAATTGGGTATTAATGCAGCTTTTTTAAATTCAACGCTTAAAGTGGGTGAGGCGAGGGAAATAGAGCAGCAGTTGATGCAAGGCGAGTTGGATTTGCTGTACGTTGCGCCTGAACGGTTACTTAATGAGGCCATGTTATCTTTGCTTGAACGTTGCCAACTCGCTTTGTTTGCGATTGACGAGGCGCACTGTGTGTCGCAATGGGGGCATGACTTTAGGCCGGAGTATCAGAAGTTAAAAATTCTACATGAGCGTTTCCCGAGCGTGCCGCGTATTGCGTTAACCGCTACTGCTGATCAGCGAACACGTGATGAAATTATCAGCCAGCTACAGTTAGAAGATGCCCGTATTTTTATTAACAGTTTTGATCGGCCGAATATTCATTACGCTATTTCCGAAGGCAATAATCCTAAGTTACGCATGTGGCGTTTCTTGCAAGAAAACCACAGCAGCGATGCAGGTATTGTGTATTGCTTGTCACGTAAAAAAGTAGAGGCTATTGCCGAATGGTTAACGGATCAAGGCCGTGTTGCCTTGCCTTATCACGCGGGGTTGCCGCAAGAGGTTCGGCAAACGCATCAGCAACGTTTCTTGCGTGAAGACGGGGTGATTATTGTCGCCACCATCGCTTTTGGTATGGGCATAGATAAGCCTGACGTGCGCTTTGTGGCGCATTTAAGTTTACCGAAAAGTATCGAGGCATATTACCAAGAAACTGGCCGTGCTGGGCGTGATGGCGAGCCAGCCAATGCTTGGATGGCGTACGGCTTGCAAGATGTGTTGACGTTGCGACAATTTTTGCAAAACTCTAAAGCCGACGAGGCGCACAAGCGTGTTGAACACAGTAAATTAGAATCTATGTTGGGGTTGTGTGAGCTAATAGCCTGCCGTCGGCAAGCGTTACTAGGTTACTTTGATGAAACGCTTGAAGAGCCCTGCGGCGAGTGTGATAACTGCGTATCGCCACCGGAACAATGGGATGGCAGCGAAGCGGCGCAAAAAGTATTATCGACCATTTATCGAACAGGTCAGCGGTTCGGGGTTAATTACATTGTTGATGTGTTAATTGGCAAGCAAGATCAGCGTATTGAGCAAAATGCGCACGATAAAATCAGTACCTTTGGGATTGGTGCAGAATTTTCGATGACAGAGTGGCGCTCCATTTTTAGGCAGTTAATTGCCTTAGGTTATATTAATGTTGATGCTGAAAGCCACGGTGCGCTAAAACTATCGGAACGCTGTCGCCCGATTTTGCGTGGTGAACAAACACTGCAACTTCGTAAGCAAAGCAAAGAAGAAAAGCTAACCACAGAAAAGAAGAAGAAAAGCCCTGTTCGGCCGCAGGACGAGCCTTTATGGGAAGCATTGCGTGCGCTGCGCATGCAATTGGCTGAAGAGGCGGGTGTGCCGCCGTACGTTATCTTTCACGATGCTACCTTGCAGGAATTGGTAAAAAAACGGCCGACTATTATTGCGGATATGCGATATATCAGTGGTATTGGTGATCAAAAGATTAAACGTTACGGTAAGAAATTTTTAGCCGAAATTGTTAAATACCCATTGGCTGAATTGTTGGACAATCGCTTAAGTACGACGGTGAATGAAACACTGTTAATCTATCAAGAAGGGTCAAGCATTGAACAAATCGCAGCGCAGCGGGATATTAAAGTAAATACTATTTACAGTCATTTAGCCGATGCAATTGAAGCGGGGTTGTTGGAAGTTAAAGACGTTTTAGATCTTGAAGACAGCGAATATCAAGAAATTACCATGATGATCGAATCACTTGAAGATGAGTCGAAGGGGCGCATTAAAGCGATTTATGAAGCCCTAGACGAAGAATATGAGTACGGTATTATAAAGTGCGTCCAGGCGTCTATATAAGGCTATGAATCGAGTGCGTCGTCGGCAACTTTGTATTTAGGGTCCTCAATCACATTTACCTCAATCAACTTTCTCGCATTGTGTAAAAGTTTGATGCACTCGGGGCTCAAGTGTCGCAAATGCAGCGTTTTACCTTGTTTTAAATAACGTTCGGCGAGCGCGTCGATGGCTTCGATACCGGAATGATCCGAGACGCGTGAGCGTACAAAATCAACAATCACTTCTTGCGGGTCGTTACTGGGGTCAAAGTGTTCGCGAAAGTTATGAATAGAGGCAAAAAACAAGGGGCCGATAGGCTTATAAATTTTTACGCCGTCATTTTCTTCAATTTCAAAATGCATGTGTTTTGCATTCTTCCAAGCGAATACAAGTGTCGACATAATGACACCAACCACCACGGCAATGGCTAAATCAGATAGTACGGTAACAACTGCAACTGTAATGCCGACTAAGGTGTCTGAAGTAGGAATGCGGCCGAGTAAGCGGAAGCTTGCCCACTCAAAGGTACCCAGCACCACCATGAACATCACGCCCACAAGCGCAGCCAAAGGAATCATTTCAATTAATGAGGAACCAACCAAAATAAAGGCCAGTAAGAATAACGCCGCCGCGATGCCAGATGCGCGTCCACGCCCGCCGGAATTAATGTTAATCATGCTTTGACCGATCATTGCGCAACCGCCCATGCCACCAAAAAATCCAGTGGCGATATTAGCAACGCCTTGGCCAATACATTCTTTATTACCGCGACCACGTGTTTCGGTGATTTCGTCAATTAACGTCAATGTTAGTAACGATTCAATCAAGCCAATAGCGGCAAGAATTAACGCATACGGGAAAATTATTTGGAGTGTCTCAAACGTTAAATCGACCATCGGAATATGGAACTGCGGCAAACCACCGGCAATGGTCGCAGCAGGATCGCCGGTCATATCAACCAATACGTCTTGCACGGTGCGTAGGTCCATATCCAAGCCAATAGAAATGGCAACAATGGTACCGATAGCAACGAGTGATGATGGGATGGCTTTAGTCAATTTTGGCAAAAAGTGAATGATTGCCATGGTCAGTGCTACCATGCCAAGCATCATCACCATTTGATTGCCTTGCAGCCATTCAAGCGCGCCGGTGCTTGGGTCTAAAAACTGGAATTGTTGTAATTGTGCCATAAAAATAACAATGGCTAGGCCGTTCACAAACCCCAACATAACAGGATGCGGCACAAGACGAATGAATTTACCTAAGCGGAAAACGCCTGCCAAAATTTGTATCAAGCCCATCAAGACAACAGTCGCAAATAAATATTCAACGCCATGGATGGCCACCAAGCTGACCATAACAACGGCCAGTGCGCCTGTTGCGCCAGAAATCATGCCGGGACGACCACCAATAACAGCGGTAATTAAACCCACCATAAAGGCCGCGTATAAACCCACTAACGGTTCAACGCCTGCAACAAAGGCAAACGCAACGGCTTCGGGCACAAGCGCAAGCGAAACAGTAAGGCCAGAAAGCAGGTCGCTTTTCAGGCTCTGAGAGCGAGAAAGAATAAGTTGAAACATAGGGCTATTTTGTTGGTTTGTTGGCCGTAAGGGCTGCGCCTTTAGTGAATTATAGCAGAATTGTGCAGTGGCAGCATTTCTGCGCTTGAATGAGCAAGCTAGTGTACTTTTCGAGCCTTAGCTGGGCGGCCTTTAATTTTACCGTTGGCAAGATAATTTAGTGCTTGTCGAACAGCATCGTGCTCTAAGGCAACATAACTGGAGCGGTCAAATATATCAATTTTGCCGATTTGCTTTCCTTCCAAGCCGGCATCACCGGTTAGTGCGCCTAAAATGTCGCCAGGGCGCATTTTGTCTTTACGTCCACCATCAATTTGAATAGTAACCATTGGCGGATAGAGTTTGTACGTTGAATCGCGGTTCAGTGATAGTGGGCTGTCAATTAGGCAGGGTTTGTTCTGCTGCTGCTCAATTGCTTTTACACGAATTTGTTCGTGTTCAGCAAATAGGCTCATTGCCAACCCGCTTTCGCCAGCTCTTCCGGTACGGCCAATGCGGTGTACGTAAATTTCGGGGTCGCGTGGTAATTCGTAATTTATCACCATGCTAATGGATTTTATATCGAGCCCACGCGCAGCGACATCGGTAGCGACTAATACGGAGCAGCTGTTATTAGCAAAGCGAACCAGTACTTGGTCGCGTTCGCGCTGGTCTAGGTCGCCGTGTATCGCTAAGGATTCAATATCGTTCTCACGTAGAAAATCGGCCATTTCGCCACATTGGGCTTTGGTGTGGCAAAACACAATCGCCGTGTTGGGCTGGTAATGTTCAAAGAGCGCGAGCAAGGTATTGTTGCGCTCGTGTTTTTTTACTTGATAAAACAATTGTTCAATCACGTTTTGTTGGAGATCGGAGTCAACGGTAACGGTCACTGGGTCGCGTTGAATGGAGCGACACATTTTTTTAATTTCATCAGGGTACGTTGCAGAAAACAACAACGTTTGCCGCGATTTAGGTGTGTGCTTAATGATGTCGGTCATGACATCGGCAAAGCCCATATCTAGCATTCTGTCTGCTTCGTCTAAAACTAGCGTTTTAAGTTGATCGATTCTAAAGGTACGTTTTTTGAGGTGATCTTGAATACGGCCAGGCGTACCCACAACGATGTGCGCGCCGTGCTCTAATGAGCCGACTTGTGGACCGAATGGTTTGCCGCCACACAGTAGAACTAATTTAATGTTTGGCACGCTACGGGCAAGTTTGCGAATTTCCTTACCCACTTGATCAGCCAACTCGCGTGTTGGGCAAAGAATTAACGCTTGTGTGCCGAAAAATCGAGGGTTTATTTTATCCAATAAGCCAACGCCAAAAGCGACGGTTTTTCCGCTTCCTGTTTTCGCTTGCGCGATAATATCTTTGCCTTTTAGTACATACGGCAAACTTTCTGCCTGTATGGGCGTCATGTTTTTGTAACCGAGCGAAATCAGATTTTTAACTTGAGCAGGGGAAATGGATAATGATGAAAAGGAAGATTTAGACACGGTGATTTACTTTTTTTCAGTGAGTGGAGTGACGTTAAATTGAATACCAGCCCAGCCGGTTTTCATAAAGTTACGAATATTTTGGTGATCGTCACCTTCAGGCGTAGCCAACACATCACGGAAATATTCACCGAACAACGCCAAGGTTTGAGGTTCAGTAAAGTTATTGAGTTTGGCAAAGGCAAACAGCTTGCACGAGCCGTTGTTTTCACCCGCTTTATTTCGCGTAGAGCTATTTTTAAACGCGCAAGGGCTAAAGTCGTATAACGCGTCGATAACCTGCATGGTGTCGCTAAACTGGAGTGTGGTGAGAGCTTGGCGTAGCTGTTCTATGTCGTTCATCAGAGCTCCCTATTAACCGCGCGAAACAAATTTTCCGGTGCTGGTGTTAATTTTAATCCTTTCGCCATTGTCGATGTACTCAGGAACTTGAACTTCAAGCCCGGTTGTTAACGTTGCTGGTTTTGTGCGTGAGGTGGCAGACGCACCTTTTAACCCAGGTGCAGTATCAACAATTTGTAAGCTGATGTTGCCGGGTAGCTCAATGGATACCAGCGTTTCGTCCAGCAAAATACCAACAATACCTTCTAAGCCTTCGCTGAGAAATTTGATTTGTTCTTCAATGTCGTCAGCATCTACGGTGTACTGGTCGTAGCTGTCTAAGTTCATAAACGTGTAGCTGTCGCCGTCTTGATACGAGTATTGAATTTTAACGCGTTCGCAATCAAGGTCTTTTAGAAAATCGTCGCCTTTTAGCGTTTCATCACGTTTTTGCTTGGTTTTTAAGTGATTAAAACGGACTTTGTATAAGGTAGACGCGCCACGTGAAGAGGGGTTGCGTACGTCGATTTTTTTTACTAAGTACGGTTCGTCATTGACTTCAACAACCATTCCGCATTTTAATTCATTGGCTTTAGGCATGGGGGTGTCCTAGTGTTTTGATTGCCGGAATTATACAGTTAACGCCCTGCCTTCGTTAGCAGCTTATCGAGTTGATTGGCAAAGGTTTGCTTGTCGGTGTTGTTGAGTGGTGGCGGCCCGCCGCCCACTTCAAGCCCGCTTGAACGCATGGTTTCCATAAAATCGCGCATGGTGAGTCGGTCTTTTATGTTTTCTTCGGTATACAGTTCCCCACGAGGGTTTAGAGCCGTGCCACCCTTCTCGATAACGTCTGCGGCTAAGGGGATGTCACCGGTGATGACCAAGTCGCCCGCTTGCATGCGCTTAACAATTTCATTATCGGCTTCGTCAAACCCTTGTGACACCCGTAAAAAAGAAATGTAAGCAGAAGGCGGGATTCGAATCACTTGATTGGCGACTAGCGTGGTTTGAATTTTAGTGCGCTCGGCACATCGGAATAGTATTTCTTTTATGGCGACCGGGCATGCGTCAGCATCTACCCAAATGGTATGAATGGTGGTGGTTATTTTTGCCATACTTTAAGGCTCAATGGCCATGTGATAATTAGTTTCTTGTGAAATTCGTTACAAAGGTGGTTATAAGTCATCATGATTTTCTATTCTTGGGTTACAGCCAATTTACGAGGGTAATGCACCATTGTTAATGGTGCATTAAAATAAGAAATCAGTTGGTGCAAACTCTTCGTCGCCATAGAGGTGAATTTAAGAAGAGGGAGGCATTTCCTTAATATAAATATCATGTTTGCTATAAGGTATTTCTATACCTTGAGTGATGAATCGCTTATAAATGGTGGTATTTAAGGCATCTAAAACACTGTCTCGTACCTCTGGGTTAGCGACCCAACACATTAAATCTAAGTCTAGGCTCGATGCGCCAAACGCTCGAAAACGCACCCGAGGAGTTGGAGTATTACAAACATGCTCTTCGGCAACTGCGATGCTCATTAATATCTCTTTAACTTGATCTATGTCGGAACCATAAGCAACACCAACGCTCACCCGAATACGAAATTTTTCATGTGGCCCACCCGATTCATTAATGATTCGGGTGTTGCCCATAATGGCGTTTGGGATGGTTATTTCTACATCATCACGGGTTAATAACCGTGTGCTTCGAATGCCGATATGCGTTACCTTGCCTCGCTCACCAGCATCTAATACCACGTAATCGCCAATTTTATAGGGTGCATCCGCTAGAATAAACACGCCTGAAAACAAGTTGGCTAAGGTGTCTTTTGCAGCGAAGCCTATGGCTATACCGACGATGCCAGCGGATGCTAACCAGGCGGTCATGTCTACGTGCCAAGATTTAAAAACAAAATAGATAGCAACAGCGACGACAATAATGACACCCAAATTCTCGAACAAGGGAAGGGTTTGAGGCTGAACAAATAAGCGTTTGTGCTGGCTGAGGCTTAACGCTTTTAATATTATTTTTAATAATCGAATTAGAAACACAGACCAAATAATAACCAGGAAGGTAGCTACTATGGAGTTGACTGCGCTTAATACGAGGGCGGGAGGCGAAAGTGGCACTAAGGCAATCAAAAAACCTAACGCAAGCACGCTCCAAAATAAGGGACGATGCATAATTTCAACGACCTTGTCATCCCAGGTGAATAAAGTTTTTTTGGTCACTTGTACAATGATTTTTGATACGACTAGAGCGACAAAATAGGCAGCGATAAAAGAAATGGCAATAATCACTAAAGCGAATAAACTTGCGCTACCACCTAAGAGATCTTGTATGGGCTGTAAGTAGGTTAGCAAATCTACTAACGACTGATTTTGTTCTGTTATATTTTCGTTCATAGCGGGTAGGCTCTGATATGTTGGATTTAAATAGTCAGGATAGAGTCGAATTTATCTGGTTCAGACCAAAACGAACCAGCAAACTGCGGTGACTAAAGCGGCTCCAATTAAATTTAAGACTAGCCCTTCACGCGCCATTTGCTTGGTGTGCACATGGCCACTACTAAAGACAATGGTGTTTGGCGCGGTAGCAACGGGTAGCATAAAGGCACAACTGGCGCTAAAGGTAGCCGGAATCATTAACAGTAAAGGGTCAATATTGGCATTAATCGCGGTTGCTGCTAACACAGGCATTAGCATGGCGGTTGTGGCCGTATTGCTGGTGGCTTCGGTCATAAAGGTTACGGCTAAGGCGATAACAGCAATCATGCCGATAATGCTAAACGCTGTAACGGCGGAGAGTTGTTCGCCCAGTTGAGTGCTGAGGCCGGAAACGACAAATGCTTTGGCGAGGCAAATACCGCCGCTGAACAGTAATAAAATCCCCCAGGGAATTTGTTGTGCAGTTTTCCAGTCGAGCAATTTCTGTTTGTTTCCGTTGGGTATGACGAATAATGCAATGACTGCCAGTAGTGCGACTGAAGCATCGTTTGCTTGCGGGATATTTAGCCACCCACTCCAGCCGCCAAATGGTTCTCTGCGGGTTATCCACAACAAAGCGGTTAAGCCGAAAATAACCATGACACGAACTTCGTGGGTTGTCCATGCGCCAACTTTTGGTAAGTGTAGTTCCCCTTCAGCGCTCAGCTTTCGTGTTAACCAAAGCCAAATAATGGGTATAAAAATAATAACTAACGGTAGGGCCCACATCATCCATTGAGTAAAGCTTATTTGTAGCCCCGTATTTTCTTCATACACTTGCATAAATACAAGGTTGGGTGGCGTACCGATAGGAGTGCTTATGCCACCAACACTAGCGGCATATGCCAAGCCAAGCAATAAAGGTAAAGCGAGTTTTTTGTTGTCGGCGCTGTCAATAACAGCCAGTGCAACGGGTAATAGCATGAGCGTAGCAGCGGTGTTGGAAATCCACATGCTAAGAGCAGCGGCAGCCACCATAAAGCCAAGCACTAATCGCTTTGGGTTGTCGTTACCAAACCAATGCACCATGGTAAGCGCAAGCCGGCGGTGGGCGCCACAGTGTGAAATGGCGGTAGAAAGTAAAAAACCACCCAGCAATAATAAAACTAGTTTATTGCCATAAGCAGCAGCCACTTGGTCTGCCGTTAAAACGCCAGTGAGTGGGAAGATAGCAATCGGTAATAGTGATGTTACTGGAATGGGAACGGGTTCAAATATCCACCAACTAACGCACCATACAGCTACCGCGGCGGTAATGGCTATTTCGGTAGCAAGATGAGTGTTAAGCCAATAATACGTTAGGCATGCCAGTAACGGGCCAAAGACTAAGGCCCATTGCTTTAAGTTTGACGATAGACTCAACGCGCTCAAAATTTAAAAACGATATTGACTAGACCAAGCAGTTGGTTATCTTCTGTTTTGTTGCCAAATAACGGCAGGCCATTACCGTCGTATTGGTCGTACTTAAGTTCGGGAATAATATTGAGGTTTGGGTTAATTTGCCAGTCTAGGTTGGCGGTAAAAGAGTAAACCTTGCCGGGGGAGCCAGCAAATAAGGTATTCGCGCCTACTTTGTCGTTAACCCACTCTATCCGCGTATTGGCGTGCACGTTAGGTTGTAGTTGATAGCGTAACGCTGCAAATGTTCCATACCATTCCGCATCTTTAACGATAAATTGGGGGCCAGCTTTTATGTCGCCACCTTCTTGTGAGCCGTAATAAAGCTCGAAAACACCTTCAAGCTTAGGGTTGAATTGGTGCATTAACGTGATATTGCCTGTAAAGCGGTCAAGGTCTTTACCGGTACTGCTTAATGCGAAGAATTGAGAGCCGCCTTTAGCGGGTGCTTCACCAAAATCATCTGCACCGTTGCCATAGATCATTTCTAGGTCTATCCCTGTACGCATATCGGAGGTTCTATAACGAATACCAGCTAAGTAGGCGAGACTACCGTTACGGTTATCAAAAGTATTCCAACCGGTTGTAACGCCACCTTCAATACTTAATAAGCCAAAATTTTTGTTAGTAGGTAGTTTAATGGAGACCAGGGCGCCAACGTGTTTGATGGGTGAATACAGTAGCTCGTAGGAGGATGTCGCAAACCAACGAGGTGGTGCATAGGGGTAGCCGATTTCTCTTGAAAGCGCGGACATAAAACTACCCACCATAATGTTCATGCCATCAAAATAAGGCAAATAAATATCTAAATACCACTGCGGTATAGAAAGCTTCTCATCATGATTGTCATCAAAGTCAAAGTCATCAAACCCGCTAGTGCGTAGAAACTGAGAATCTGTACCGTATACAGCAAGAATGTTAAAACCAATATCGATAGATTCACTTTTAGGTGCAGGTGTTGGCGTAATTCGGCTTAATAAATTATGTTTAGGGCTGAATTTTGTCGTCGGCAAGCAACCGTCGCCTTTGCAAAACATAAGTGCAAGTTGATTGAGGTGAAAACCCTCGTCACTGGATAAGGCGCCATTCGGTAAGATGCCATCGCTACCATCATCGTTGAACACCAACGTCGTGCTTACCCAACCAATAAGACCCAATTCATTCTTAGATAATACATCGCCAAAAAGGTTGTCTGCGAAAGAGCCAGGCGCATAAAAGTTATCAGTAGCCGAATCCGCTGGGCTAAAAAATAGGGTGAATGTGAGAGCTAGGATGATTTTACTTTTCTGCATAAGAGAGATAGGTCTGGGCGTTTGTTGTTCTTATGATACCCCAAGGTAAACTAAAACTTTATTTTTGTTTAGGGCATAAAAAAGCCGGTCAAAAGACCGGCTTTAAATCAAGCTATGTCGTTAACAACTTAGAATGATTGGATGATACCAGTGGATTATTTTTAAAGATAATACGTGATAATAATTGAAATGCCTAGACGAAAGATTGTTTAGGGTAGCGGTTGGTTATTTACGTTTTGCTTTGTTTCTTGGGGACGAATAACCCGCTTTCGTGTGTTTTGTTAAGAAAGGCTTGCCTTTTAATGCGTGACTAGGGCGACCGCTAGGTTGGCGTGAGGGGATTAAGCAATTTTTACCGTCACCGATTAGTTTCTTTTGCCCCAAGCTTAATAACAGCTCCTTGATGACCTGCCAATTTTTAGGGTCATGGTAGCGCAGTAACGCTTTATGTAAACGGCGTTGTTCAATTTTCTTAACCGTGTTTATTTTTTCGCTTTTATAGCTTAGGCCTTTTAGCGGGTTTCTACCGGTGTGATACATGGTGGTGGCCGTTGCCATGGGCGACGGGTAAAAAGTTTGCACTTGATCGGCTTGGAACTTATTTTTCTTTAACCACATGGCAAGGTTCACCATGTCTTCGTCTTCTGTGCCGGGGTGCGCAGCTATAAAGTACGGGATAAGGTACTGTTTTTTGCCGGCCTTTTTTGTGTACTTATCAAACATGGTTTTGAAACGATCATAGCTGCCGATACCGGGCTTCATCATTTTGGATAATGGGGCATCTTCAGTATGTTCCGGTGCAATTTTTAAATAACCACCCACGTGATGGGTGACGAGTTCTTCCACGTATTCTGGTGATTCAACCGCTAAGTCGTACCGCAGGCCAGAGGCGATTAGAACGCGTTTAATGCCCTTAATTTTGCGGGCCTTTTTATACAGTTTAATCAGCGGGTCGTGATCGGTATTAAGGTTGGGACAAATGCCGGGGTATACGCAAGACGGTAAACGACAGGCGGCTTCAATTTTAGGGTCTTTACAGGCTAAGCGATACATATTGGCGGTGGGGCCGCCAAGATCGGAGATGGTGCCGGTAAAGCCGGGTGTTTTATCGCGAATGTCTTCAATCTCGTTCAAGATGGATTGCTCTGAACGGTTTTGAATAATGCGGCCTTCGTGCTCAGTAATGGAGCAAAAGGTACAGCCGCCAAAACAACCGCGCATGATATTGATAGAGAAGCGAATCATCTCGTAAGCAGGAATTCGCATGCCTTCATATTTTGGGTGTGGCACGCGTTGGTAAGGTAGGCCGAATACTTCGTCCATTTCGTCTGTTGATAATGGAATGGGCGGTGGGTTTAGCCAAACGTCTTTACCGTCGTTCTCCTGAACCAATGCGCGTGCATTACCAGGATTCGTTTCTAAGTGTAAAACACGCGAGGCGTGCGCGTATAACACAGGGTCGCTTTTAACCTTTTTATACGATGGCAGTCGAATAACCGTTTTTGCGCGGTCTGTCTTGCTGTTTTTGGGTAAGAACTTGAGGGTGACGACCTGACTCCCATCGTTAGTATCATCGGCGTTGCTGATTTGGCATTTGCCACCGGTCGCGGCGGCGAGTTCTTCATCGGTTTGATATGGGCTGTTGTGCGGGTCAATTTTGCCGGGCCTGTCAACACGGGTTGAATCAATCAGCGTCCAGCCATTAGGTAGGCTTTGGCGAATAAATGAGGTGCCTCGAATGTCGGTAATGTCGCTGATAGGCTCGTTTAGAGACAAACGGTGCGCGAGTTCTGTGATGGCGCGCTCGGCATTACCATATAGAAGTATATCGGCTTGGGAATCCACCAAAATGGAACGTCTAACCTCGTCGTCCCAGTAATCGTAGTGTGCAATTCGGCGCAGGCTAGCCTCGATACTGCCAATAACAATAGGGGATTCTGGGAAGGCTTCTTTGCAACGTTGCGTGTAAACAATCACCGCGCGGTCGGGTCGATGTCCGGCCTTATCATCAGGCGAATAGGCATCATCAGAACGCGCGCGTTTGTCTGCTGTGTAGCGGTTAATCATCGAGTCCATATTGCCTGCGGCGATACCAAAAAATAAATTGGGTTTACCTAACAGTGCAAAATCATCTTTGTTTTGCCAATTTGGTTGGTCAATAATGCCAACGCGAAAGCCTTGTTTTTCCAGCAAGCGGCCTATAACAGCCATGCCGAAACTTGGGTGGTCTACGTACGCATCGCCGGTAACGATGATGATGTCGCAACTGTCCCAACCAAGCGCATCCATTTCTTCGCGTGATGTGGGAAGAAAGGGCGACGTGCCATAACATTCAGCCCAATACTTTGGGTAGGATGATAGTGGTTCTGCGACGGGCATCATTGGATAATTCCCGCATCTTTGAATAGACCACGAAGTTTTTCAACGCGACGCCTATTAACGCCAAAATCGTAATGGCCGGTTCGTGACGCGGATCGAACGTTAATGATGTTTTGAGTGGGGTTAATCATTAAATCTAAATCATCAACGAAGCCAAAAACACGGCTAGTGAATTCTGCATGAATATGTTGAGCATCATGGGTGACGCTAACGTTTGAGTCTGAGTTATTAATCAATTGGATAAGCTGTTGGATATTGAGTGTGGAACCGCTGGTTAGTGTAAATGGCTTTATTGCGTGTTCATCATTGGCTGTGCTGGACACGCAATTAGGCGTATTAGGACAAGCTTTTAATTCGAGCGGGGTTGAGAAACTGGATGAGGACATAATGAGTATGCAAAAGAATAATAAAACGTTCATTTAGCAATGGATACTAACGTTAGTCAGTATTTTTCTCAGTGCCGCTTTCTTTCATGGCACCTTTAAAACCTTTGATAGCGCCGCCTAAATCACCGCCTATGTTCTTTAGACGTTTCGTTCCAAATAATAAGAGAACAATAACAAGAATGATAACTAACTGCCAAATACCGATACCGGCCATGTGGCCTCCTAATAATGTGAGTTGATTAGGCCTATTTTACTTGGTTCTGCTGGCTTTTTCATCCAAGCCAGAAAGCCCGAAGCGACGTTCGAGTTCTCGAAGCACATCGTCCGCACTTAAATCCTGTTGTGCGAGTAGTACAAGGCTATGAAACCAAAGGTCGGCCATTTCATAAATGATCTGTTCTTTGTCGCCGGATTTTGCTGCAATAATGGTCTCAGTAGCTTCTTCGCCTATTTTTTTAAGAATAGTGTCTAGCCCTTTATCATAAAGGCTTGCTACATAAGATGTGCTTGCGTCTTCTTGCTTTCTTTGTTGCAAAACGTGCTCAAGTTTTTTTAGTGTATCGCTCATTTTTTATAAATTGTTTTTGGGTCTTTTAATACGGGTTCTGTGGTAACCCACTGTCCATTTTCTAGGTGGCGGTAAAAACACCGTTCGCGGCCAGTATGGCACGCAATGCCGCCTTTTTGTTCAACCGATAATAAAATAACGTCTTCATCACAGTCTAAACGAATGTCTTTAATGATTTGTTGATGGCCCGATTCTTCACCTTTATGCCATAGTTTTTTGCGCGAGCGAGACCAGTACACCGCGTGGCCGGTTTCAGCGGTTAACCGTAAGGCTTCTTTGTTCATCCACGCCACCATCAGTATGTTGCCGCTTTGATGGTCTTGGGCAATGGCAGGGATTAGCCCTTTGTTATCCCAGCGAATGTCGTCAAGCCAATGGCTCACAAGCGAACCTCAATCCCGTTGTCCCGCATGTGTTGTTTGGCTTCGTCAATGGTAAATTCGGCAAAGTGAAAAATGCTGGCGGCCAGTACGGCGTCAGCCTTCCCTTTAGTCACGCCATCGACCAAGTGATCTAATGTGCCCACGCCGCCGGATGCGATAACGGGTACTTCAACTGCTTCGCTGATGGCGCGTGTTAGCTCAAGGTCAAAACCAATCTTTGTACCATCACGGTCCATGCTGGTCAGTAGGATTTCGCCGGCACCAAAGTCGACCATTTTTATGGCCCACTCGATGGCGTCTATACCGGTTTCGTTGCGACCACCGTGGGTGAATATTTCCCAGCGTTTAGGTTCGCTGTCGGCGCTCACGCATTTTGCATCTATCGCCACAACAATGCACTGTGAGCCAAATCGTTCGGCGGCTTCTTTAACAAATTCAGGGTTGAAGATGGCCGCGCTATTGATGCCAACTTTGTCGGCACCTGCTTTTAACATGCGGCTAATGTCTTCTAACTTGCGAATACCGCCGCCCACGGTTAAGGGGATAAATACTTCACCAGCCACTTGTTCCACTAGATGAACCATGGTGTCACGGTTATCGGATGTGGCGGTAATGTCTAAAAAGGTAATCTCATCTGCACCTTCTGCATCATAACGGCGAGCGATTTCTACGGGGTCGCCTGCGTCGCGAATATCAACAAACTTAACGCCTTTAACGACACGGCCATTTTTGACATCAAGGCAAGGAATAATGCGTTTGGCGAGGCCCATAATTAAGAGAACGTTTCCGCGAGTTTTTCGCCTTCAGCAAAATCTAGCGTGCCTTCGTAAATGGCGCGGCCAGTTATAGCGCCCATAATGCCGTCCCCAGCTACTTTTCCTAATGCGTGAATATCGTCCATATTGGTGATGCCGCCAGAGGCAATAATGGGGATGCGAATAGAGCGGGCAAGTTTTGCAGTGGCTTCTACGTTAACGCCTTTCATCATGCCATCGCGGCCAATGTCGGTATAGATAATGGATTCAACGCCATCGTCTTCAAAATGTTGTGCTAAATCAATGACGTCGTGTTTCGAGAGTTTTGACCAACCGTCGATCGCGACTTTGCCGTCTTTTGCGTCGAGGCCAACGATAATGTGGCCGGGGAATTCTGCGCAAACATCGCCAACAAAATGTGGGGCGTTAACAGCTTTGGTGCCGATGATAACGTATTGGACGCCTGCGTTTAGATACGTTTGAATAGTGTCCTCATCTCGAATGCCGCCGCCTACTTGAATGATTAAGTCGGGGTGAGCTTCGGCAATGTCGTGAACAACAGCAGCGTTGACTGGTTTGCCAGCAAATGCGCCATCAAGGTCAACTAGATGTAAGCGCTTGGCGCCTTCGTTGACCCAGCGTGTAGCGACCTCTACGGGGTTGTCTGAAAAAATGGTTTCATCTTCCATGCGGCCTTGGCGTAAACGTACGCATTTTCCTTCTTTAAGATCAATGGCGGGTATAAGAATCATCTTGGTTATTCCTGATGTTTAGGACTGTCCGTCCCAGTTTAAGAAGTTTTTAAGTAATTGTAAGCCTGCGTGCTGACTTTTTTCGGGGTGAAACTGTACGGCGACAACATTTTTCCACTTTATCGCAGATGGAAAAGAATTTGGGTATTCTGTAGTGGCTGATACGTATTTATTTCCCACTTTACTTGCATGATAGCTGTGAACGAAATAAAAACGTTCATTTTGCTCAATATTTTCAAATAGTGGGTTAGTGTTTGTGAATTTAACCCTGTTCCATCCCATATGTGGAATTTTAAGCTTGTTATTATCGCTATCCTTTATGCCAGATGAGAATTTTACAACCTGTCCTGGGATGATGCCAAGGCAGTCAATACCGCCGTTTTCTTCGCTGTGTTCCAGCAGGGCTTGCATGCCAATGCAGATACCGAGTAAAGGCGTGCTTTTAGCAACGTGCCTAATTGTTTCATCTAAACCAGCGGTGTGTATGGCGGCCATGCAGTCGCGCATAGCGCCAACGCCAGGAAAAACGACGTGGTCGGCGGATAAAATGGTGTCTTTGTCTGCGCTAACAATGACGTTTGCGTCTGGTGATACAGTTTTGAGTGCTTTTGAAATGGAATGAAGGTTACCCATTCCATAATCTATAACGGCAACGGTGGCCATAGTTTAGTTCTCGCCTAAGGTTTACAAACAACCTTTGGTGGACGGCATAATGCCAGACATGCGGGCATCCCTTTCCAATGAAAAGCGTAATGCGCGGCCAAAGGCTTTGAAAATAGTTTCCGCAACGTGATGTGCGTTGACGCCTTTTAAGTTATCTATGTGTAAGGTGATATTGGCGTGGTTAACAAATCCTTGGAAGAATTCACGGAACAGGTCAACGTCAAAATCGCCGATTCTTGCGCGTGGGAAGTCAACGTCGTATACCAAGCCGGGGCGACCAGAAAAATCAATAACAACGCGTGATAACGCCTCGTCTAGTGGAACGTAAGCATGTCCATAACGATAAATGCCTTTGCGGTCACCCAATGCATCGTTCACAGCTTTTCCTAGAGTGATGCCTAAGTCTTCAACGGTGTGGTGTGCGTCGATGTGTAAGTCGCCTTTAGCGGTGATGTCTAAATCAAGCATACCGTGGCGTGCAATTTGATCGAGCATATGCTCAAGAAATGGAATGCCTGTTGAAAAGTTTGTTTTACCGGTGCCGTCTAAATTAACGGTAACGGAAATTTGCGTTTCTAAGGTGTCGCGTTTAACCGTTGCGGTTCTGTTATCCATGTTTAATTGTATGCTGAGTGGCTGATTAAGCTGGCATTTTCCCAATAACGGCGAGGGATAGCAAGCGAGAAATGTGTTAGAGGTTGGTTTATTACCTAACCGCCGATAACGGGAGGCCAAAAAGCGAGGACATCTCCATCGGATAAAATGGTTGATGCGCGCTTGTCTTTGTCGATATAGATACCGTTCAAAACGATTAGATGCAGGTTTCTATGGCCAAGTTTTGCTTTGCTAACAATATCTGGGATGGTATCGCCGGGGTCAAGTGGGAAGGTTTTAATTTCCCCACCAATATTTTCCGGTGCGACTTTAGCGAGCGACGCGAATAATTTTACGGTGACTTCTGACATATTAAATAAGAGGGGCCAATGCGCCTCTTTGTATTTTTTTAGCTGAGGTTAAGGCGTTGTTTAGTTTCTTTTTTTAGTGTGCCATCGGTATTCCAGCCGCGTTTTTCATAATATTCGGGGAGCATTTGGTCTAGCTCGCAAACATGGCCTTTGGCAGGGCCAGCTTTAACGGGCTCGTTTAATAAACGAGGCGGTAGCGTGTCGTCCGCAGCGGTAAAGCCAATCCGGTTATTGTAATCACGCTCCATATTCCAAACGCGCTCGCCTAACTCAGCCAGTTTTTCTGCGGTCCAATCACCCTCGCATGCGGCGTCTAATTGTTCGGCCACTTCCTCAAGCCCTTGAGCGAACGAAGAGAAAGTACAAATGCCAGCGGAGTCGAAGACGCTGGTGGTGTCTTGAAAAGTAATCAGTAATTCTGCTTTGCCCTCGGTTGCTAATGGGTCTGTTTTGAATGGAACGCCAGCGGTTTCTGATGCATTGGTATAACCACGAACATGGCAAGCGCCACGGTTGGAGGTGGCATAACCCAAGCCCATGCCTTTAACGCCACGGGCATCATACGCAGGGAATTCTTGGCCTTTAACAACAATGGCAAGATCGGGACGGCCATATTTTGTACAGAAACGTAACGAACTTTGAGCGAGCTCTTTGCCAAAGCCCTCGTGTTTTGAAATCAGCTCGATACACTCAACCATGGCTGCGGCATTACCGAAGTTTAATTCAATGCCACCGGTGTCTTCTTTGGTCAGTATGCCCAGCTCATACAATTCCATTGCGGCGGCGATGGTGGCGCCAGCAGAGATGGGATCCATTGCTTGTTCGTTACAAACAAAGTTTGCATAGGTCACGGCATCTAAGTCGTCAACGCCGGTGTCACAACCTAAGGCCCAGGCAGCTTCGTATTCGTTGCCGCCGGAATTGCCTTTAAAATATTTATGAATGTCATCTCGGTTTTTGATACTGAAATGTTCGGGGTCAATGGTTGAGATGCGTCCGCATGAAATGGTGCAAGCAAAACAGCCAGCGTTTCTAGTTAAGTTAGGTTTACCATCGCTTTTTCTAGGTACCGCCATCGCTTCACTGGATAGTTTTGGGGCGTTAACAAAAATGCTATCCTGCCAATTCCTCGCAGGTAAAGCACCTACCTCGTTCATATGGTTCATCATCACATTGGTGCCCATAACGCGTAGGCCAATAACCAGCTCAGTTTCTTCAATCAGTTTTTTTGCTTTGTTGGTGGCTTCAAAGAATCGTTTAGGGTCTTTAATATTACCAACACCTTTGCTGCCGCGTAGAGTGACGGCTTTAACATTTTTTGAACCCATCACCGTGCCAACGCCTGAGCGGCCGGCTGCGCGATGAAGGTCGTTAACAATAGCCGAGTATAAATTGCCATTTTCGCCAGGTACGCCAATCGCAGCAATGCGAAGTTGTGGGTCTTGGTGTTTGGCGTGTAACCATTCGTCTGCTTCCCAAACTGATTTTCCCCAGATGTCATCGGCAGGCAGAATGTCGCATTGTTCGTTACTAATGTGAATGTAGACGGGTGAGCTGGCTTTGCCTTCTAAAACAATCATATCCCAGCCAGCGCATTTCATTTCATTGCCGAAGAAACCGCCTGAATTTGAACACGCTAGCGCATTGGTTAGTGGGCTTTTGGTGACGCATGAATAACGGCCGCCGGTTGTGGCCATCGTGCCAGTTAAGGGGCCGGTGACCATGAATAGCTTGTTGTCGGGAGAAAGGGGCTCAACTTTTGGATCAACTTCTTCGGTGAAATATTTGGTGGCTAAGCCGCGCTGACCAAGGTATAAATCGGCCCACTCCATATTCAGGTCTTCAGATGCGGATGTGCGGTCAGTCAAATTGATGCGAAGAATTTTTTTAGTCCAACTCATGAGTGTGCCTCTATATATTAGTGTTTGATTAACATACTAAGGGGGGTGTTGAAAAATGACAATCAAATTCGTGAAAAGTGGGTGAGTGTAAGCATATGCTTACACGAAAAGAAGCTTAGGCTGACTATTAAAAAAAAGCAGAGCGCTTATAATTTCACCGTCGCCAAAGAATTTACG